>CAYVAZ010000054.1:0-20001 GCA_964449065.1 uncultured bacterium | reverse complement strand
GGGGGGAACAACGGATAGCCAGCCGTCATTTTTTGATTGACAGACTACTAATCCCTAATCCCTGTTTTTAGGTTTACACTTCTTTTCCTTTATGAGTGGAATGCAGCCGCTGCCGCAGGTAATCCAGCAGTACGGCGAATATGATCATACTGCCGATAACGATTTGTTTGGTGTGGTGGCTTACATCCATAAAATCCATGCCGTTGTGCAGCACCCGTATAATTAATGCCCCAAAAAAGGTTCCGAGTACGGAGCCTTTGCCGCCGAAAAGGCTGGTTCCCCCGATGATAACCGCCGCGATGGCATCCAGCTCATAGCCCTCGCCGCCGTTGGGATTGCCAATGAAAAGACGGGAGGTTTCAACAATAGCGGCAATGCCCGCCAAAAAACCGGAAATCACAAACACAAAAAATTTCGTGCGGAACACACTCACGCCGCTTAAATACGAAGCCTGTCTGTTGCCGCCGACCGACAACACATGCCGCCCGAATTGAGTGTGCGTTAATAATAAATGCCCTGCAAGTACGATCAACAGCGCCAGCAGCAGCGAGTAAGACAAGCGCAAACCGCCCCAAGCGAATACGCTGCCTGAATCGAGTTGCATAAAACCGATGGGCATTCCATAGACGGGTGAAGCATCGGTCAGGTAGCGGGCCAAGCCGCGGTAGATCATCATAAAACCAAGAGTCACGATAAAACTGGGGACTCCGAATGAGACGATGATCAGTCCGGATACCGATCCGCAGACGGCGCCGGGCAAAAGCGCCGCCAAGGCAAACACCAACCCGGCCATGAGCCACCACAAGACGCTATAGGGTTCTCCCACAAAACTGCCCGCCCACATCGGCAGGTTCATTCCGCTTTCTGCATCAATGCGCAATGCAAGTGCGGTGAACATCCCACAGAGCGCCATGAGTGAACCGACAGAGAGATCGATTTCCGCGCAACTGATGACGAAGGTCATTCCAGTGGCGATGATCAAAATAACGGAAGCCTGCACAAATACATTGGACAAGTTGGAGGTCGAAAAAAAGCCTTCCGCCTGCACGGAAAAAAACGCCACCAGAATCAATAAGATGATCCCAATCCCTAACGTATCCAAAAACCGGTTGAGCCGAATCATAAACAATACTCAATCATAAGAGCGTATTGACATAATTCCCATTATCATTATTTTTCCGCATTCATCCTAGTGCGCCGGGAATGTAGACAGAATCACATGATTTTTATTTTATTCCTTGTACACACCATCTTGCCCGATATAATTCTTTGAAGAATCGGGAAAATAATTTATAGTTGTTATAACAAGTATTTTTTTGATTTGCATATTTACGGGATACAATCATCTCACGATTTTAACCAAAGGAGAATTGAATATGAGCGCGAAAGAAATTGATGGCAACTTTGAAGCAGAAGTGATGCAATCCGATGTTCCGGTACTGGCGGATTTTAACGCCACCTGGTGCGGTCCTTGTCAACAGTTGGCTCCGGTTATCGATGAATTGGCGGGAGAATTTGACGGCAAAGCCAAAGTGGTTTCAATAGATGTTGAAAAGAATATGGAAGCCGCTTCCAAATACGGTGTGATGGCCGTGCCGACAATCCTCTTGTTCAAGAATGGTGAAGTCGCCAAAAAGTGGCAAGGCTACACCCCATCGATGAAACAAGAATTCACCGACGCGCTGAATGAGGCGGTGACCGCGTAATTCCATCTTATCAATGAGATATGAAAAAAGGACGGTTCGTCACCGTCCTTTTCTTGTTTTTTATTTGTTGTTTATACCGCATCCGCAAGCGGAGTGTATTTCATCTTAAACGCTTGCGCGACCGCTTCTTCGGTTAATCTGCCGTTTACGGTATGCACACCTTTCGAAAGCGGCTCATCCATCTCACATGCTTTTTGCCAACCGTTGTCCGCTATCTCCTTTACATAGGGGAACGTTGCATTCGTCAATGCGTAGGTGGATGTATGCGCGACCGCGCCGGGCATGTTCGCGACGCAATAGTGAACGATTCCATCCACAATGTACGTTGGATCGGAATGCGTTGTGGGTTTGCTGGTTTCGGTACAGCCGCCTTGATCAATGCTGATATCCACAATCACCGATCCGGCTTCCAACAATTGCAGCATTTTGCGCGTCACCAGCTTAGGGGCTTTGGCTCCTTTCACCAAAACCGTGCAGATAAGTACATCGGTTTGCGGCAACAACTCTTCCAACGCGAGTGGTGTGTACCGTATTGTATTTATTTTTGGAAGAATATCATCGATGTAACGCAAGCGGGGGAGGGAAATATCCAGCACTGTGACTTTAGCGCCTAAACCTTCGGCGACTTTTGCCGCGTTGAGACCGGCGACACCTCCACCCAATACCGTTACCGTACCGGCACGCACTCCAGGAACACCGCTGAGCAGTACCCCTTTTCCCCCGCGGGCGCTTTCCAAATACTTGGCGCCTTCATGCACGGCCATCCGTCCCGCCACTTCGCTCATCGGTGTCAGTAAAGGGAGAGTGCCATCTTTGAGGTGCACGGTTTCGTAGCCGATGCTAATCACCTTTCGCTTTATCAGCTCTTGGGTGAGTTGTTTATCGGCCGCTAAGTGCAGGTATGTGAACAAGATCTGATCTTTTCGCAACAGGGTGTATTCCGTTTCTTGTGGTTCTTTGACTTTGACGATCATATCCGCTTTGTCGAACACCTTCTTCGCGGTTTTGGCTAAAGAGGCTCCGGCTTTTTTATAATCTTCATCGTGCAGGGATGAGCCTTTGCCGGCGCCTTGCTGCACAATAACTTCATGCCCGGCCTGCACCAATTGCTGCACACCCGCGGGGGTAACCGATACGCGGTATTCATGGTCTTTAATTTCTTTCGGGATTCCAACAATCATTTGTGTCTCCTCATTTTTTGTTCTGCTTAATTATAACAGCAAAATGTGTGCTCACGGATTGCGATGGCGCCGTGTTTGGTGCTTCTGAAATAAATGTTTTGCTATCCGCCAAAAAATCCGTTACAATTTTGTATGCATTCCGTTTCTGATCAAAATGGGATGTTGATGTATTGTACCGGTTGATTGAGGGAACAATTCAATGATGGAAAGGGAGAGACCATGCCGCAAGAAAACATTCCAAAAATTACCGCCGACAGTTTCATCCCCAACGAAAGCGCAACCGAGTACAGTCCCAATCCCAATGCGGAACCGGCAGCGAAAGAATCGGTCAAACCGCGACAACGGATTCAAACGGAAAATTACAGCCAGATGCTTCTGCGGGACCGCTATGCGCTCTTCGATGCCATTTACAAGGAGCACAACCTGAACGGAATGATCGGCTACTTCGCCGGATTGGCATTATTGTTTTTAATGACCTATGGCGCTTGTTTGGGAGTATACGCGGGGCAGCTGCAAATTCTCTCCTCCGCATGCAAGATTCCGGTGCTGTTCTTTTTGACTCTCGCGATCTGCGCCCCGGCGTTGTACACCTTTAACGTGTTGCTGGGTTCAAAACTTTCGCTCAAACAAATTGTTGCGATGTTGATGGTGAAGACCTTTTTAATTTCTCTCATCCTGGTTTCCTTCGCGCCCATCATCCTGTTCTTTATTATCACCGCCAGCAGCCATGATTTTACCACGCTCCTCAACGTATCAATGTGCGGCATCGCGGGGCTGTTTGGCATCACCCTGTTATGGAAAGGGATGGAGTACATCACCGCAAAACAAGAAGAAACGCCGAACAATTGGATATTGGTGATTTGGATGGGAATATACGCGTTTGTCGGCACCCAACTGGCATGGTCGCTGCGCCCCTTTGTGGGAGATGCCAATCAGTTCGCTTGGTTCCGGGATGTCGAAGGCAACTTTTACTACTATATGATGAAATTGATGGGCGGATTCGCCAGCAGCTATCCCTACATCAATCAGGGGTGAGCACATTACGATAAGAATTGAACCATACGCGGCAGAATCTCGATTTCAATGCTTCTGCCGCGTTTCACTTCGCCGTCCATCATAACGTACTGTTCTTTATCCATCTCCAATACCATTTTTTTAAACGGTATGTGCCGAATTTTGGGATGCTGCAAATGTTTGCCGGACGGCAGCGAAACGAAGAGTTTTAACAGTTCCCATCGGCTAAGGTTTTCGGTGTACAACAAATCCAGCTTTCCATCGGATGTACTTGAAACGGGAGAGATGCGCATTCCATTGCCGGTGTATTGCGAATTGCATACTGACAGCACGGATATCTTTGGATTGATTTTCTCTCCTCCATCCATTTGCAATGTGACCGCTTGTTCCCGCAATCCGGGAAGCATGTGAACAAACGCAAAATGGTATCCGCATTTACCGGCCCACGAATAGACATCACGCCGCAGGCGTGCCCCTTCGGCAATCACACCGGTCCCAAATATGTTCATGAAATAAACCGGCTCAATGTTGGGTGAATCTAGCCATGTGATCTTTCCTATATCCAGCGTAGAAGGTTGGTTCTTTTGAATACGCTTTAAAGCCTCCTCGACCGTATAGATTTCATAATCTTTCAGAAAATCATTACCGGTTCCGCAGGGAATGATCCCCAATACAATATTTTCCCGCTGGGGATTCCGCATGATCCCGTTCATGACTTCGGATGCGGTGCCGTCGCCGCCTATAGCGATGATATAGGTTTGTGTGTCAGCAAAGATTGTAGATGTGATTTCCGTTGCATGGTGTGGATAAGCGGTTTCATGCAATTCAAGATTCTGCCCGTCACTGCTTAGCGAAGTAACGATGTGCGGGATCAACCGTTTGGTTGTTCCCCTTGCTGCATTGGAATTGTATATGAGATGATAGATCATGAAATAGAGCAACCATGTGAAATGATTGCCCCATTGTACTAAATCGGTAAAAGCGTGGGAGGGCGAGGCTCCCGCCGGGCCGGATTACTCTTTCACAACAATCAAATCACTCAGCGGTACTTCATACAAATCACCGATGCCTTCGCCGGATGAGATGATCAGCATATCGCCGTCAAAACACACCGCCTCGTTTTGCCCGGTATCAATCGGAAGCCAGGATATCTTGCCGTCAAAGTAGTCATCCTTACCCGGTTCGGCCTCAAACAACCAGATGGCTTTGTAGGTGGTGATGACCACTTTGGTGCCGTCTGGAGTCGCGTCCGCACCGGTTGTTTTGCCTTGGATTTCAAAGGCGTCCAAATAGGTTAGCCGGTTGACCACAAACGGCTGTTCGGTATCCAAACGGTACAGGCTTGTCAGCGGATTCGCTCGATTTTTAGTGAGGATGTACACCTTTCCGTTCGCCCAAAAGATGCCTTCGCAATCAAAGTTGTTGTTGTTTTGCTCAACCAATGGGAACTGGGAATAATGCGGGTAATCCGGATAGGTGTAGAAGATTTTTTTCAGCACGCTGATGCGGTTGGTTTGGGGATGCGGTTCCAGCACCCAATACAGGCAAAAGTCGCGGCGGTTATTGATGCCGCGGTTGCCCACATCGCCGATGATGATGTGGCCATGGTTGTCGATGGCGATATCTTCCCAATCCACATTCACCGCATCCGGGATGCGGATGCCCACTTTTTTGTCGTCATCAGTCGAGTAAATTTCGCCGTTCCGGCTATGTGCGAAGATGCGCGGTTCATCGCCGGAATCGTTTTGGGTATAGTACACATTATCATACACCCGGCTTTTGATGATGCCGGAGGGTTCGATATCGGCATACTTGCCCAAGCGGGCATAAGGCTTTAAATCGACTGGTTCCATATCCGGCACTTCGACCGATTTAACGTCTTTATGGCCGCTGCCCCATACCGCGGCACTTCCTATGATGAATAATGCCAACACAAGACCAAACAATTTATTCATGACTCATCCTCCATTATATTTTCAAGATCAATCTACCAAATGATTGTTTATGTTTGATAAAGTTTTTTACTTTAAATAGATTTCTTTGCACGTAGACGAATCCCTGCTTTTTCTGCATAATGGATAGTTGAACTTGCATTTGATTTCAAAAGGGGAGATGACTCATGAACGATACACTCAAACGCCGCTCGTTTCTTTCCGGCGCCGCGGCTGCCGTGACCGCCAACGCGCTCTTGAACAATCCAGCCAACGCGCAGGAGAATGCGCGCCCGAACATTTTATGGATCACCAGCGAAGACAACGGCCCGCATTTGGGCTGCTATGGCTATGATTTCGCCGATACGCCGAACCTCGACGCTCTCGCCGAAAAGGGGATTGTCTTTCTCAACGCCTGGTCAACCGCCCCGGTTTGCGCCCCGGCTCGTACCACAATTATTTCCGGCGTGTACCCGACCTGCATGGGCGCGCAGCACATGCGCAGTCAAGTGAAAATGCCGCCTGGCATGAAGATGTACCCGCAATATCTGCGTGAAGCGGGCTACTATTGCACCAACAATTCCAAAGAAGATTACAACCTCGAAAAACCCGGCAAGGTGTGGGATGAATCCAGCCGGCAGGGGCACTGGCGCAACCGCGAAGAGGGGCAGCCCTTTTTTGCCATCTTCAACTTCACCACCACGCACGAAAGCCAAATCCGCAAACGCCCGCATGACTTTCAGCATGATCCGGACAAGGTACCGATTCCAGCCTATCACCCCGATGCCCCGGAAGTGCGCAAAGACTGGGCACAGTATTACGACAAAATGACCGAGATGGACGCTCAGGCGGGAGACTTACTCGCACAGTTGGAAGCGGACGGCCTCGCCGAAGACACCATCGTGTTCTACTACGGCGACCACGGACCCGGTTTGCCGCGCGGCAAACGCTGGACGTATAACTCCGGTCTGCGTGTACCGATGATGGTTTACATCCCGCCGAAGTTCCGCCATCTGGCTCCATCGTATTACAAGCCCGGAACCCAAACCGGCCGGCTTGTCGGCTTTATCGATTTGGCGCCGACCGTGTTAAGCCTGGCCGGAATCAAACCGCCCGACTACATGCAGGGACACGCGTTTTTGGGAGAATATGCCGAAGCAGAGCAGCCCTTCAACTTCGCGTTCCGTGACCGGATGGATGAACGCTATGATATGGTGCGTTCGGTACGCGACAAACGCTACATTTACATCCGCAATTATATGCCCCACAAAGTGTATGGGCAGCATTTGAGGTACATGTTTATCACGCCGACTACGCAAGTGTGGAAAAAAATGTACGATGAGGGCAAACTCAACGAAGCGCAATCGCTGTTTTGGCAAACCAAGCCGCCCGAAGAACTGTATGATTTGCAAAACGACCCGGATGAAATCCACAACCTGGCCGATTCGCCGGATCATCAATCCATCAAACTCAAACTGCGCATGGCGCAGATGGAACACTGCAAAGCCATTAATGACTTAGGTTTCTTACCGGAAAACGAAATTCACGAGCGGTCGGAAGGGATGACGCCTTATGAAATGAGTACATCAGACCGGTATGATGTTGAAACGGTGATGGACGCGGCGGAACTGGCCTCCTTCCTGAAACCCAGCGCCACTCCAAAACTGATTGATTTGATGCGGAACGCGGATGACAGCGCGGTGCGCTATTGGGGCGCGATGGGAATCCTCATGCGCGAAGAGCAGGGAACAAAGCAGGCGCACGATGCTTTACTGAACGCCCTCAAAGACACTGCCCCGGCGGTCAAAATCATTGCCGCGGAAGCATTGGGACGTTACGGCAGCGAAGAAGATGCCCAAAAAGCGTTGGATACGCTGATGCCGCTGGCGAATGTAAACAACACCTCGTTCTATGTAGCAACCTTCGCACTGAACTCAATTGACAAGATGGGAGAACGCGCAAAATCCGTAGTGGATCAAATCGCCAAACTGCCAACCGACCGGGAAAACGCGCCCAACCGCGCCTCGGGCTACGTCAGCAGATTGGTAGAGCGGATTACAACGAAAGAAATGTAAATGATACGGATTCTAATAAATTCTGTGTGATTCCTCCGTAAAAGGGGAGCATCGGCTTCCAGCCGATACCGCACACCGCATATTATTTCATTGAGGCAGTATGATATATGAAAAAGGTGGGCTCGTATTAGCAGCCTACCTATTTTACATCTTTAAAACGTAAGCAACTCACTCACTTTAAAATCCTTTTCACCCTCAAACTTCACCACAACCCCGGTCTCTTCATCCGCTGAGCAGGGCGGGGAATCGGTAGTGATGTGACAATGCCGGTCAGCCCGTCGTTGAGGAGATTAGCGCATTTCAGAGTTGGATAGACAGAAGATGTCGTTGTTTCCCCCCCCTTATTAAGGGGTTTGGGGGCAATGTCATTGATTGAAGCATTCAATTGAAAACGCTATATCTTCTCCCCCAAACTTGGGGGAGACATAGAGGGGGTTGTGAAGAACGCAACCACTTATTTTACTACACCAATCGCCCGCAATTTTACTAACTCACGTTACGCACTACATTATGATATGCCCGTTTTTCTCATCGTTCGCTGCATCTATCGTCCTCGCTCACCCGGAGAGGGACGGGGTGTGAGGGTTCGGGAGGAATAAACCTCTAATGACGCGACTGCGTCATGGGGAGCAATCGCTCTCTTCGCCCTCATCTCTTATCTTCTCCCAAAGGGAGAAGACGATAGACACTGCGTTTGACTGAGAATAGTTGGCTCACAACAAAAACCATTTTTCAAGCAATCGTCAATCATGGATTGCGTAACAACAAATTATAAAATGACATACCAGCTTGAAGTGGATGCACACCACGCATGATACATTTCACTGAATTTAAAACGGCGCGTCGCGCGCGAACGGTTTTGGTTTGATGCAGAATAAATGGTTCTCTCCGCGAAGAAACATCATGCGGTCGGAAATCGCCGGAGAAGCCATTACCGTTTCGCCCACGGAATTTACCGCCAACTCTTGGTATTCTTTCCCCGGGGCTAAAACGTAGGTGCTGCCGTCTTCACTGGTAAAATAAATTTTATCATCGCCCGCCACCGGCGAGGCCCAAAACACTTCGTCATGCTTTTTCGTCCATACCGGCTCACCGTTTTCGGGTTTCACACACATGATCATCCCTTCTTCGGTGGAAAAATATAGCAGGCCTTGGTAATACAAAAAGGAGGAGACATACGGCGCCATGGAGGGCATACGCCATTCAATATGCGTGTTGGTGACATCTCCCGAGCCGCCCGGTTTGATTGCCAAATAGGGGCTGCTGCGGTATCCCCGGTTTATGTAGATCATGCCGTTATGATAGACCGGCATCGGTACCGGCACTTTGCAGAACTCATCCGCGGACCAAAGCAACTCACCCGATTTCGGATTGTAGGCGTGAACCTTCGGGTTGGAATTGATGATCAATTCGTTCCGTTCACCGGTATCGATTACCAGCGGCGTACCGTACGAACGTCTGCCTTTGCCGTGATCGGCTTTCCACAATTCTTCGCCGGTGTTTTTATCCAAAGCGAGGAGATAAGAATCCGGATCGTGATCGCACAGCAAATACAAAAACTCATCATGCAGCGCGGGGGAACTGCCATGCGCCCACAAAAGTTTAAAGGGGGAGTATTCTTCCGCGATGTTGCGTTTCCACACTTCATTGCCGTCTAAATCGTAGCAAAAAAGTTGGCCGGTTCCGAACCAAGCGTATACGTGCTCGCCATCGGTCACACAGCTGGGAGTGGCTAAATTGTGCAGCGGATGAACCGCCTCGCGGTCTTCATCGGCGGCGATGCGGTTTTCCCATATCACCGAGCCGTCGTCTTTGCTGAGGCATTTTACCACAAACGTGATTTCTTTGTCTTCACGCTGCCCGCCGCCCGTGCCGCGGAACCGCTGTACCGGCCCTTGACCGATTTGACCGGTTAAAAAAATTTTCTCTTCCCAAACAATGGGCGTGTTGTTGCCCAAAGCGTCCAAGGGGACTTTCCACAACACGTTTTCTTCCACGCCCCATTCCAATGGCAGGGCTTGTTCATGGCAGATGCCGTTGGCAGTGGGGCCGCGCCATTGCGGCCAGTTGTCGGCATAAGTTGTAGCCGAAATGATGAATGCAATGAAAATCGAACGAATTATGATCATGGTTACATCCTTCTGATTGTTTACCTGTATAGTAAATTAGAAACGGATCAAAAATCAATTGCACCCGGCCCCGGTCCATTGCGGATTGGTTGCCCATTCATTGAGCATCAGGCAGCCGGATTTCCAATCGCCGTCACGAAACTCGATATCGCCGTTGGATTTAACACCGTTGCTGGGGTCATAGGGGTGAAAGGTGATGCCGAACGGGAAGGTATCGTGGGTGAATAAATCCACGCGGTTATCGGGGCCGTAGCTTAAAATGCTGTAAGCTTGGCGGCGGATGGCTTTGGCGTTATCCGCTCCGCTGCCGACTTCATACGCCGGGAAATAATCGGCTGAATAGCCGTTCACCGCATCGCGTCCGAAGACCGACTGCCCTTTGAAGATTTTGATGATAAATGGATCGCTGGGAACCGAACTCATATAGGCAACCGGAGAGGTCAGTTGAAACAAGCCGGTTTGCTGGCCGTGAATGGCGGTATCCAAATCGTGGTCGCCGGGGTAGGAATTGTTATCCAACTTGTACATCTCAAACGCGGTGGAGAGCGCGTCGAAATCGCCTTGCACCCGCGCGGTATTTGCCCGGATCTGCGCGGAAATGAAGTTCGGTACCGCGATAGCCGCCAAGATACCGATGATGGCAACGACAATTAGCAATTCGATTAGTGTAAAGCCGTATTTGTTCATGTTTACCCCTGTCATAACCTAATACCGATTCAAAACAATTGTTTGATGATGCCCGAATATTTCTATCCAAGGCATCAACCCCATCCTAACTCTACCCAGTCTTGGGAAGGGAATTGGCATTCCATAATTTCGTATTAAACCCGTGGAATTTGGAATTTGGTTCTATTCTTTCTGATATTCATTAGGGAAATATTAGGAAGGTGTAATTCTTTCAATTACAGAATGCAAACGCACAAAGCAATAAAAAAGGGCGGTTACCCGCCCTTATTGAAACCATGAGTAATTGTTTATACTGGATTGATTTACAACTTTTTTGCCGCCCATTGAATCCCCCTGACCACCAGTTCTTGGTATTTGGGGTTCGTCCAGACATCGGCGCGGTGGCCCAATGAGGTGTTGAACACACGGCCTTCTTCAAAATCTTGCACCCAGGTGATGGGGTAGGGATCGACGGAGGTGTAGCGTTCTTCTTCCATGGTTTTGGTGTTGAGGATTAGGACGGGATCAAACTTGTTTGTCATGCGTTTGAACTCATAATACTCATCCACCAAATCCCAGGTTTCGCCGAGATGCGCTGTGGTGGGGTGATTTTTTACATTTAATTGCGCGAACTGCTGTTTGCCGTGCGAGCGGAACTCCGCACCCACCATGGATAAATAAGGTTTGTCACCTTCGACTTCCCAATTGTGGAAGGTATCGGTGGTGGTGTGCGTTCCGACAAAGCCGCCGCCGTTCTTGACCCAATCGATCAGAGCCATGCGGCCTTCGGGAGGCATGGGCGCGCTGTAATCTTTTTCGCCGAATTTGGTGAGGTCGCCGGTCGTGTAGAAATGAACGACATCGAACTGCTCAAGTTGTTTCGCGTTGATGACACCGCCATCTTTTGTCACAACAAGAGTGAAGTTGTTTTTCTCCGCCAAATCGAGCAGGATATTTTCCGCCAACCCCAACTTGCCGTTTTCACGGTGGATAACACCGTGCTCAAAACCGGAAGATTTGGTAAGGGATAAGACCCGGATGGGGCCACCGGATTGGGCCTTGAGTGATTTGGACGTTTCGGTTTCCGTAACGGCAACCATAAGAAGCGCGGCCAAGCTGAATGCCACCGTACCGTCGATCATCCATGATGTAAATTGACGTGATTTCATCTCTTTCCTCCAATATAATAAGGTGTAGGTTGCGTGATGCTTATCTCATATCAATCTATACTAAAATGCAGGAAGAATAAAGATTCAGGCACAGGGTATGTTGATGGAAAACCGGTTAATTGAATTTATGGCAAAAGTAGGCGGTGGGTCGCGGGTTTCAAAAGATTTAACGTATGAGGAAGCCAATGACGCCATGAACGCCATATTGGATGGCGCGTATCATCCGGTGACATTCGGCTCGTTCACGCTGGCGGTGCGGTGGAAACCGGAAACGCCTGCCGAAATGGCTGCTTTTGCCGACGCGATGAATGAACGGCTATCATTGCCGTCTTCCACGCAAAAGTTGGATGGTTTGGTCAACAGCGCCGGAGCGTATGACGGCAAGGCGCGTACGGTGAACTTTGGTATCGCGGCCGCGTTGACCGCCGCGTCTGCCGGGGTGCCTATGCTGCTGCACGGCTCGGAAAACATCCCGGCAAAACGGGGGATGACCCCGTTTCATATCCTGAACGAGTTGGGGATCGACACCGAAAAATCCGTGGCCGGGGTATTGCAAGACATTCAAACCTGTGGAATCGGCTATCTGCATCAACCGGTTGTCAATCCGGCGGTACACGCATTACTCGAGCACCGCCGGCAAGTGGGGAAGCGGACGTTTATCAATTCAATTGAACCGCTCATCAATCCTTATCAATCGGCGGTGCACATCGGCGGATTCTTTCATCGCCCCTTTGGTGAACTGATGGGCAAGGCCATCGCCGGCATGAAGACCGGATACCCCCGCGCGCTCATGATCGCGGGCATTGAAGGTTCGGAAGAAATCAAGCCGGGGCGTTCGCTGATTGTTGAAGTGAAAGAAGAAAAATTGAATTCCCATTACATCGAGCCAAGTGAATTTGGAATGAACGCGTGTGAGGATGATATAAACTCGAAAGCAAGCGGCAATCTGAAAGAGATGGCAAAAGAGAGCGCCGGTTTATTGCGGGAGTTCCTCAATCAATCCGCGCCGGAGGCCTATACCCACTTGGTATTGCTCAACGCGGGTGTACGGATTTACGCGAATGGGAAGACCAATAGTATCCAAGAAGGATATAAATTGGCGCACCGAACGTATTCAGACAACAATTTAAAAAATACCTTTCAAAATTGGAAACAAAGAGAGTAGAATAGGCACATACATCAAGTCCATCGTTTATCCCAATGACCATTTGGACTGGAAGCGAAACTCAATGCGGCTCAACAGAGCGCTTCGTTTGAAAGCCAAGTAATGCCATTTCCAATTAGGATTGTTAATTTGGCGCGGCGATAAGCCGCTGCGAAAGAAGGGCTTCGCGCCTTTCTTACCTGAACATCCTAAATAACACCGGTATAAAAGCCCCCCCCCTAAAAGGGCATGAGTTTGGAAGGAAAAATGAAAGAGGAGCCGAACATGAAGAAAGCCAAGGCAGGATTCACATTAATTGAGTTGTTGATTGTGGTCGCTATCATCGGTATCTTGGCGGCGATTGCCGTCCCCAATTTTTTAAACGCGCAGGTGCGGGCAAAAATTTCGCGCGTGCAGGCGGATCAACGCAACATCGGCACCGCTTTGGGCATGTACAACATCGATCACAACGCCTTTCCAGATTTTTACACTTTCCCAGCTTTTGCCATCATCGGCGTGCCGGAACTGACCACCCCGGTCGCCTACATGGCCGATTACCCGATTGATGTTTTTGAAAACACCGTGGAAGGAGCAGGCTTGCCGGAAGGCTTAAAGCATACCAAAATGGCCTACTACAACCTGCAAATCAGTACGCAGACCGGTAAGGCACGCGGCGGCACCAATTTCGGTGTTCCCGAATACAACCGAGGGCTGCGCTGGGGCGTGCGCAGCATCGGGCCCAACCGCATGTACGACAACTACAACATTCTTAGCAACCAGCCCGATATCAGCACGGACCTGTACGATTCCACCAACGGCTTAAACAGCTCGGGCGATATCTGGACGTTTGGCTCGTAACAAAAAAGGGGACTCAAGGCCCCCTTTTTAAATATTCTGAAATAAAGCGTCTGGTTTAATGCACGGTCGCCAGCAAGACTTCCTCAATCGTGGTGATCCCTTGGATGACTTTTTCCCAGCCGTCTTCACGCAGGGATCGCAGGCCTTCTTTCCGGGCCACGTGATAAATTTCCGCACTGGATGATTCTTCCAACACTTTATCCTTCACCGGTTCGCTTAAGGCCAGCAATTCATAAATTCCCACCCGGCCTTTGTATCCGGTGTGCAGGCATTCATCACAACCTTTGCCGTGGAAGAATGTGATGTTCTCCACATCTTCCGGGGTGAAGCCCATCTCACGAATTTGATTGGGGTCCGGCGTGTAAGGCTCTTTGCAATCATCGCAAATTTTTCGGATCAGCCGCTGCGCCATGACCCCGACAACCGCGGATGTGATCAAAAACGGCTCTACTTCCATATCAATCAAGCGCGTCAGCGTTCCGCAAGAATCGTTCGTGTGCATGGTTGAGAGCACCAAGTGACCGGTCAGCGAAGACTCAACTGCCATCTTTGCCGTGTCTAAGTCGCGAATCTCACCCACCATAATGATGTCGGGGTCCTGCCGAAGAATCGCGCGCAAACAGCGTGCGAATGTTAACCCCACCGACGGGTTGATGTTCACCTGCACGACTCCGTCCATTTGGTATTCCACCGGGTTTTCGGTTGTAATCAATTTCACCATCGGGCTGAAAATCCGTTCCAGCGATGAATACATCGTGGTGGTCTTGCCGCAGCCGGTCGGTCCGGTCACCAACACAATCCCGTTCGGCCGGCGAATCATCTTGTCCCACAATTCCAGTGTGTCCGGCATCATACCGATGTTTTCCAACCCCATGGACATCAGTTGGCTGTCCAAGATCCGCATCACGATGCTTTCGCCTTTTACAGTCGGCAACGAGGATGCCCGCAGTTCGATATTGCGGTCATCCATGGTTAACTTCACCCGGCCGTCTTGCGGCAACCGCCGTTCCGCAATGTTCATCCCCGCCATAACCTTAAAGCGGGATACAATCGCGTCGCGCAAATGCTGCGGCGGGGGAACGGTCTCATGCAAAATTCCGTCCGCGCGGTAGCGAATCCGAATCGAATCGCCCATCGGCTCTACGTGCAAGTCGGAGGCACGCTCTTTAATTGCCTGCAGCAGAATCAGGTTCACCAACTTGACAATCGGGGCCTCATGCGCGATTTTCTCTAAATTTCCAAAACTATTGTCTTTCAGATCGATCTGGAGGTTTTCTTCTTTCAACTCATCCAATACTTCATCGACCGATTCCGAGCCGGTGCCATAATACTCATCAATCGCGCTGCCGATTTCATCTTCCGTCGCCAATACGCCCTGCAGATCGTGATCCAGCCAAATCCGCAGGTCATCCAGCGCCTGCACATTTAACGGGTCCGAAATCGCAATCGTCAGCACATTGTCTTCATCCAAAGAAACCGGAAACACTTTGTATTGGCGGGCAATTTCCGGGTTTATCAATTTCAGCACTTCATCCGTCGGCTCAATGGTATGGAGTTTAATCACATCCATCCCCACTTGTTCCGCCAACGTATGCAGCAGATCGGCTTCCGATGTGTAGGATGTCGATCGCTTCGCGATCTCTTTTACATCATCCAATGCGGCATCGCGTACCGCCTGGCCCGCTTCTTCGCCGACCATCGCTTCTTGTTTGGTCCCGACTTGGGCGGCGCCTTCATCCTGCACAATGGATGACAAACCCGAGTGGCTGTCGTCCGCGGATTCTTCACGATGATGCGTCTGCTCTTCTTGTTCCGGTCTGGGAGTTTCTGGTTTTTCTTCGCGTTTCTTTTTGCCCAATCCAAGCATAGTCTGGCCTCAACTTTTGATGGTTTTCTTTATTCGTTAAACAAGACCTTTTTGCGCTGCTCATCCGATTCATGGGCGCGCTCGATACAGTCTTCCGCGGTGATCAACCCTTGCTTGTAGAGGTTGAACAAGAATTGATCCAAGGTAATCATGCCCATCTTTCCACCGGTTTGAATACTGGAGATAATCCGGTTGGTTTTGCGCTCGCGAATCAGGTTCGAGATAGCCGGTGTCATAATCATGATTTCATACGCCGCAATCCGGCCTTTTCCGCCGGCGCGTCCCAGCAGAGCTTGTGAAATACACGCAATCAACGTGGTCGCCAATTGCATGCGAATTTGCTCTTGCTGATTGGTTGGGAACGCGTCGACAATCCGGTTGATCGTTGCCGGCGCGCTGTTCGTGTGCAGCGTCGCGAACACTAAGTGACCGGTTTCCGCCGCGGTAATCGCCGCCTGCATGGTTTCCGTATCCCGCATTTCCCCAACCAAAATCACATCCGGATCCTGCCGCAGTGCTGCCCGCAGGCCATCCGCAAACGTGGTTAAGTCAACGTGCAGTTCCCGGTGAGTCACAATCGACTGGCGGTGCGGGTGAAAGTATTCAATCGGATCTTCAATCGTAATGATGTGTGTATCCCGGTTCCGGTTAATGTAATCAATCATGGTTGCCAAAGAGGTCGTTTTCCCCGATCCGGTCGGTCCCACAACCAGCACCAAACCTCTGTGCCGGTGCAGCAGGTCTTTGGTGGCTTCAATCGGAAGCCCCAAATCTTCAAACGACAAAATCCGTGAGGGAATCAACCGCATCACCACGCCAAACTGCCCCAAGGTCCGAAAAATCGAGACCCGGAACCGCGCCAATCCTTGGAACTCATAGCCAAAGTCGGCGGAACCGATTTCCGCGATCGCTTCCCGGTGCATATCCGGCGCAATCTGGTTCATCAACTCTTCCGTGTCTTCCGGCATCAGCGGTTCGTTCCCCAAATCCTCCAAGCGTCCATCCACACGAATCACCGGTGGTCTTCCAACGCGCAAATGCAAATCGGATGCGTCACGCTCCACAACGATCCGAAGCAAATCTTCCATTTTGATATCGGCTCTAACCACGACTCAAATCTTCCTATTCATTAAGATGTAAGAAGAAGACGTATCTTCTCCAATTAAAATCCATGTAACATGCTTTACAACTCATCGCCGGCGGTGATACGGGCGATTTCCACCATGGTGGTGTCTCCGCGCAGAACCTTCTTCCAACCGTCTTCACGCAATGTTCTCATTCCATTCCGGCGGCCGGCTTCCCGCAGTTGGTCTGTGGTGGCGCTTTTCATAACCATCTGGCGAATTTCATCGTTGTTTTTCATCACTTCGTGAATCGCCGTCCGGCCTTTGTAGCCGGTGTAGTTGCAAACTTCGCAGCCTTTGCCCCGGTGAAACGTGTGATCTTTGTATTCATCCGGATCAAAGCCCAAATCTTTAATGACCAATGGATCGGCTTTGTAGGGTTCTTTGCACTCTTTGCAGATGGTGCGCACCAAACGCTGCGCGATAATCGCCTGAATCGCCGAAGAAACCAAAAACGGCTTGATTCCCATTTCCACCAACCGCGTGTTGGCGCCGGGGGCGTCGTTGGTGTGCAGCGTCGAAAACACCAGGTGACCGGTCATCGCCGCGCTAATCGCGATTTCCGCCGTTTCCAAGTCCCGAATCTCCCCGACCAAAATCACGTTCGGCGCCTGACGCAAAATCGAGCGCAAGGATAAGGAAAACGTTAATCCAATATCGTCATCCACCTGAACCTGATTGATTCCTTCAATTTGATACTCGACCGGGTTTTCAACCGTAACGATCTTGGTATCCACATTGTTAATAACATTCAGCGCGGAATACAGAGTCGTCGTTTTTCCGGAACCGGTCGGTCCAGTCATCAAAATAATCCCGTGCGGCTGGCGGATCATCTTCTTAAATTCCGCCACGTTGTCTTCCAAAAACCCGATCTGCTCCAATCCCAACAAGACCCCGGATTGATCGAGCAACCGGGTTACGATACTCTCTCCGTGCAGCGCCGGCAAAGCCGATACCCGAAAGTCAAACTTGCGGCCCATTATCATCTTTTGAATCCGGCCGTCCTGCGGCACCCGCTTTTCCGACAAATCCATTCCCGCCAACAGTTTTAGCCGGGTCAGGATCGGGTTTTGCAGTTTCTTTTCCGGAGACTGGATCTCATGCAAAACACCGTCTATCCGGAACCGGATCAAAAATTTATCTTCAAACGGCTCAAAGTGGACGTCGGATGTCCGGGTCCGTACCGCTTCTTCAAAGACCAGATCGACCAAACGGATGATGGGGCCTTCTTCATCCACCGCGATGCCCTCTTCCAGCATTTGTTTGATGGTCTTTTTGCCTTCCGTCCCATAGTCTTGATCTTCACTGATATCAGTCAACATGTCTTCAACCATCGTTTGATCGCCCTTGTAATAGCGTTCGATGGCCATCTTAATTTCATCCGGACGTCCCAATACAAAGTGGATATCCTGTCCTTCAAAAATATAATTTATGGTATCCTGCGCTTCCAAATCAAACGGATCCGAAACCGCGATCACAATGGTACCGTCTTCTTCCTTACGAACCACAATGGCGTTGAACCGCCGCGCCCATTTTTCCGGCATCAGACTGACGATATCCGGTGACATGGGTTGCTGGCGCAAACGCACCAGTTCCATATTGGATTGCTGGGCCAGTGACTCCAGCATATCCTCACCGCTGACTTCCACTTCAGCGTAATCGACATCCTGTATGCGCTGGGCGCTTTCACGCTCGATTTGAACATCAGAGCGGTTTTGGCCGTTTGTATGCTCTTCTTGCTCTTCGTTTACTGGTTCTTCGTTCAGAAGAGTATTTTGTGTCTCTGGATTTGCCATAGTTAACCCCGGCTTTTTTTATTTAACTTTCCGCATATCTACGAGATAGGCTTGCCCGGACCAAAGCGGTTTTTCGGCTGCCGTCTTACAAGCAGTAGAAACATCGAACCGAAATGGTAAGGCATATCAGTCTGTATTATACTGGTCTTCATTATACTGGTCTTTCGGTGAGCCCAAACAGTTGCCTCAACAACTCATGACTTGCCCAAGTATACTTTATGATAAATCGCATAGCAAGAAGGCTCTTTCGGTTTCTTTGGTTACCATTTTACTGGAAAACGGTATCATAAAACGCATGGGATTGTCAGGGTATACCATACAATTTCTAAGGAAGTGTTTATGTACCGCTATTTTTTGATTATTCTAAGCCACTTTTTTTTCATTCAAACCGCATCGGCACATGATTTTTGGATTCAACCCGCTTCTTTTTCCCCTCAAGTTGGCGATCAAACCGGCATTCACCTGTTCGTCGGCCAGTATTTTCGTGGGGAACCCATCCCCCGCATGTCCAGCTGGTTCGACCGTTTTGTTTATAAAAATACCAGGCTAAAGCAAGTGCCGCAACCCATCGCCGGCAACGAATGGAGCGACCCGGCAGGCGTCATACCCTTCAAGCAAACCGGTTTGTATGTACTCGGTTTTCAAAGCCGCCATCAATCGGTTGTGATTGAACCGGCTACCTTCGCGCTCTACCTCCAAGAAGAAGGGTTGGACAGGATCATCAAACTCCGTGAACAGCGCGAGGAAAGCAGCAAAACAGGCAACGAGTATTTTCTGCGCTGCTGCAAGGCCCTGATCCCCGTTGAAGACCATGGAAACGATGGCTACGACCATACTTTCGGCTTCAAACTCGAACTTGTCCCCCAAAAAAATCCACTCACTCTCCCGGCTGGAGCAGGTCTTCCTTTTCAACTCCTCTTCTTCGGCGAACCAGTAGAAGGTGTATTGGTCGCCGCGTTAGAATATGAAAACCCGATGCAGCGAATCACAGCACGCACAGATGCAAACGGGATGGTCAAGTTAAAACTACCAAAGCTTGGTCATTGGCTCATCAAAGCCGTCCACATGACAGAAGTGACAGAAGACGAATCCTTCGCCGACTGGCAAAGTTTTTGGGCCTCGTTTGTATTTGATAATTCGAAATCTTCACTTTATTAACTCATGTTACGCACTACATTATGATATGCCTGTTTTTCTAATCGTTCGCCGCATCTATCGCCCTCGCCCACCGGGAGAGGGCCGGGGTGAGGGTTCGGGAGGAATAAATCTCTAATTACGCTACTGCTTCATAGGGAGAAATCGCTCTCTTCGCCCTCATCTCTTATCTTCTCCCAAAGGGAG
>CAYVAZ010000053.1:0-20095 GCA_964449065.1 uncultured bacterium | reverse complement strand
GGCTGTTCGGTCGATAAGGAGGTGGCCGATGTCGTCTCAGTCATTTGTCCTGATGGAAGAACAAATTGATCAGATCAACGCGATCATTTTGCGGATGATCAAAAAGGCGGAAGCCAAGTGTGCCTTGCTGGTCGACAAGGATGGCCACTTGATCACACGCCAGGGATTTACGCAATCGCTCGATACCACCGCGTTGTCGGCCCTGTTGGCGGGCAGCTTTGCGTCGACCAAGGAGATCGCCCGCCTCGTCGGGGAACCAGAATTCTCGGTGCTGTTTCACCAGGGACACAAGGATCATATCCACATTTCACTGGTCGGCGAACGATGCATTCTCGCGATCGTCTTCGATGATCGCACGACCATTGGGATGGTGCGTTTGTACGCCAAGGAAACCAGCGACAAGCTTAAAGAGCTTCTCACGCGTGCACAGGCCGAAAACATTGGCACGGAGGGTAACGATCATTGGATTTGTGAAACAGGCTTTAATGACGTTAAAAAATTGTTATGATGAAAAATTGGAACGTAATCTATACCCTTCCCCCACACACAAAATTCTTTTTATAATACAAACAATTATGAAATCAAACTACATTATATATATTATTGCGTTATTGCTTCTTTCTTCTGGTTTCGTGAACGCTAAAGAGCAGCCGCTCACACTTGAGGAAGCCAAAAACACTATCGGTATGTACTGCGCGTTTTGTCATAACAACGAGAATCCGCAGGCGGGTTTGAACTTGGTGGAGTGGGAATCCAAGGACGATATCGCCGGCAATATCGGTGAATGGAACAAAATTGTGCAGCGGCTGCAAGCGAGTGAAATGCCGCCACCCGACGCGCTGCAGCCCACTATCGAAGAGCGCGAAGCCCTGGTGGAGTGGATTAAGAACACGATTCAAGAAGCCGTCTGTGCGGACGGTATTGATCCAGGACCATCTACCATTCGGCGGCTTAATCGCGGTGAGTACTCGAATACCATCCGTGATCTGTTTGATATCCACTTCAATGCCGGGAGCAATCTTCCCCATGACGGGGGCGGCGGAGCGGGCTTCGACAACGCTGCCGAGGCGCTTTTTATATCTCCTGTGCATATGGAACGCTATCTCGAATCCGCGAAAGAAGTGCTGAACTATGCCATGAAAGACGAAAACGCGCGCTTGACGGTATTTGCCCCCACTCCAAAAGAACCGCACACCGAAGAAGAATCTGCTGTAAAGGTGTTGGAAAAATTCGCGTACCGCGCGTTTCGGCGGCCGGTGCAGTTGGATGAACTCGCGCAGTTAATGTCGCTTTACCGCAAAGCCAAAGAGCGGAATTTGCCGCATGAAAACGCCGTGTTTTATGCGTTGCAAGCCGTGTTGATCTCACCGCACTTTTTGTTTTTGATTGAAGAGCCCAATCTTTCGGATACGCCCAAACCGGTCAGCGATTATGAACTCGCGTCACGTCTTTCCTACTTTTTGTGGAACAGCACTCCGGATGAAAAACTGCTCAACGCCGCACGAGATAAAGATTTGCATGATGAGGATGTACTGCTCGACCAGGTCGATCGGATGCTGGATACCTACAAAAACGGTCAACTCACTTACCGCCGTTCGGATGAACTGGAAGACCGCCGGTATTTCGAGTTCGCGCAAAGTTTTATGAGCCAATGGTTGGGGTTCCGCGAACTGGGGCGGGATATTGTGCCGGATCAAGACCTTTTTCCGGTCTACGATCAAGAACTGGAATACGCGATGAAATGGGAACCGGTTTATTTGTTCCAAGATATGATTCAAAACAACCGCCCATTGACCAATCTTATCGATGCGGACTTTACGTACGTCAACCGGGATCTGTCAAAACTCTATAATTTCGATGACGACACCGGGATTCGCCAGCAGCAGTTGAAACGAATTACATTGCCCCAAGACCATGTCCGCGGGGGAGTCATGACAATGGCCAGTGTGCTGGCCGTGAGTTCGTACTCGCACCGCACCAGTCCGGTCTTGCGCGGCAAGTGGGTGCTGGAAACGATCCTGGGATCCCCGCCTCCGCCTCCGCCGCCAAACGTGCCGGAGTTGGAAGAGAATCAAGAAGGGGAAGAACCCAAAACTCTGCGTGAACGCTTAATGAAACACCGGGAGAATCCGGTGTGCGCATCGTGCCATGACCGGATTGATCCCATTGGTTTCGGGTTAGAGAACTTTGATGTATTGGGGCGCTGGCGGGATGAAGATGCCGGCCAGCCGATTGACTCAACCGGTACCTTGCCCAACGGCAAAACCTTTCATGGACCAGAGGACCTGAAACAACTGATTTTGGAACGTAAGGATGATTTTGTTCGTCATTTCACGGCAAAAATGCTGGGCTATGCGTTGGGGAGAAGTTTGGTAACAGAAGACTACTGCACCATCGATCATATTGTTGAGCAACTTAAACGCGACGATTACCGAACCAAAACTCTTATCTATGAAATCGTAAAGAGTGTGCCTTTTCGGTATCACCCCGCTAATGAAGAGCCGATTGACATTCAACCGCCTGTGTTGATTGATTAGTGATGAGTTAAAATTTATTGTTACTCCATCGCGGATTGCTCACAGGCGGAGATGGATTGCACTAAAGCGTTCAGTCGTCACGCGAACAATTTCTGTTTGCGTAGGGGTTTGAATACAACACCTAGATTTACCAGCTGGAATCCGTTGCTCTCTGGCAATGCGATGATGAAACGCTGAGGCAGTGCAAAGGCGGCCGCGGAATTCGATGAGCTTCGTGCTAAGCCTCAATCCATCCACTACCTAAGTTCACAGCCAAAATACGTCAAAAAAATGCGCGAACGATTGAATGTATTGAGCCGACAGATATGAAAAAAGCCCTTTCGGAGACCGAAAGGGCTATAAGCTTTAAAGGGCTTTGGATTTCTCTTGATAAAAGCGGTGGATTAAGAAATGCCGAGAATTCCTTTGGCTGCGCCTTCAAAAGCGGCGCGGGTGTTAAATTCTCCGTTGGCCAATTTTTCTTTGGCTGCCGCAACGGCATCGGTGCGAACATTCGGCTCGGCCTGTGCCAAGGCTACAAGATTCTGTACCGTTGTGGCCTCGCGCGCACCGGCACCGATGTTAATGGTATCGGTTTGCGGTGCACTGTTGCTTGTGCCAGCCGAACCAGCCTCAGTAGACTTCGCAGCAGGACGGTCCGTCACCCGGTTAATTTGGTTGTTTCCTGTCGAATTTATTCTTACGATATCCACCATGACATCTACTCCTTCTACCGCCTTCATTCATCGTGTGAGGGTAAAACCTCAGCACATCATAACAGTTTTCATCATTTCAGTCAAATTCGTGTTTCACTATTGTTTTATCGGCCAAGATTCTGTAAACTTAATACTTAACTTTGTTAATTTTATTCCGCATTTTCACAGCGTCCGAGTGATTGTATCTAACTCATTGAATAAAAGCAAGATACTTGCCTATGATTCTTCGATGCTTTCTAACACTAAAGTATCGGAATGCCGGGGAATTTCTTTAATCTTTTTGTATTTTTTAACAAGAACGATCGCCATGGATAGGTACAAAAAAAACAACGCGAAAAACTCCTTATCAATGAGCAATTGCGGCCAACCATGCGGTATATGCTCAGGCGGCGCCACAACTTGAAGCAAACCAAGGCTTAGTAGCCACAAAATCCCTGCCGAAACCATACGATTGATCACGATTTCTTTTGCTACACAAATATAGGGCAAAAACAGCCACGCCAATGTATATCCTGCAAGCCGAGGCGAAATCAATAAAAGCGTCATGATTAATAGTGCGACATTAAACTCATGCGAATGAATCTGTGGATTCATCTTCAAAGCTTTATCAATCAACCAGGCGGATAAAAAAAAGACAGCGATTGGAAACAGGGGGATCAAAGTATTCGCGATTAAATCGGATTCAATTATTGGCCGTGCAAAATAGGTATCCGTAAACGTGCGCAGTATGACCGTTGTCGATGAGCAGTTAAAAAAACTCTGCACTTGCTCATCCCAAATCTGCCGCCATAAAGTGGATTGATAGAATGTTAAATAAGATGTAAATAAATTATAATGATATAATGTCGTCGCACCAATACAACCCATACTGATGAAGAAGGGGATCAGCAGTTTGTACTGTCGCAAATGAAGTGGATAAAGAATCAACATCAATGGCATGATTTTGATTGCCCCTACGAAAGACAGCACTACCCCGGATGACCGGTAATTAGCGATTCGCCAATACCAAAAAAACGCATAGACCATAAGGGCTTCAAACACTGCGATGTTGCCGGCATTGAAATCCAAGCGTACCGGCCGAAAGTAAACCGCGGCGAGATGAACCAAGCCCAATGAAAAAACGCTGATCGGGATCCGGCAAACGAATAGTGTAACCAGAATGATTCCCTCTAAGGCAGCGCATTTGCAGACAAACCAAACATACTTTGCTTCAAAGTAGGGGAGCAATGCCAGCGGCTTAAACAAATATCCCGTTAAGGGAGGATAAAGGTATGGGAGACCGCCATACTCGACTTCCGGAAGACTGGAGGCGAGTTCCTGCAGTCCATCCCGGTCATACGGGTTCCAATCGTGGTTCAGCGCATAGCCGGCCATGTAATACACACTGAAATCCCACTGGCGCATTACAAATAAGTCCATCGCGTTTAGGAAAACAATGAAACCAACAACGGACGCAAAAAACAATGACATTCCGTGTAATGGAGTCTGAACAAGCATAGACAAGCGCTGTAAAAATCCGTACATTAGTATACTCAACGGTTGGTAAGCCATATTGAATTGAACACTGCCCCTAGGTATTGAACATCACATTATGGTACTTCTCAAACCGTTTAATTTAATTTGGAGTGAGGATTATGAAATTTCTAGGTTCGATATTGTTATGTTTGGCGTTTTCAATGCCGGCTTGGGCGGAAAACACGAAAGATATGGTGGATGCCGCCCATTCGTTTTTAAACTCGCTGAATGATCAGCAAAAAGAAAACGCCGCGTTGGATTGGAACAGCAAAGAGCGCACGAATTGGCATTTCGTCCCGCGAGTACGCGCCGGGTTGCCGCTGAAGGAAATGACGATCTACCAGCAGCAACTGGCCTTCGCGCTGCTAAGCACCGGCATGAGCAGCCCGGGAATGAAGAAATCGTTTCAAATTATGGTACTGGAGCAAGTTCTGCATGAACTGGAAAACAACGCGCCGCACCGCGATCCCTCGTTGTATTACATTGCCGTCTTTGGCACTCCCGGTATGGATGGAACCTGGGGTTGGCGTGTAGAAGGCCATCATTCCTCGGTGAACTTCACGCTGTCTGGCGCTAAGGTGATATCCAGTACGCCATTATTCATGGGAGCCAACCCGCACAAAGTGCTGGATGGCCCGCACAAAGGGTTGCGGGTTTTAGGGGCAGAAGAAGA
Organism: uncultured bacterium; assembly: GCA_964449065.1. Taxonomy (GTDB): domain Bacteria; phylum Hinthialibacterota; class Hinthialibacteria; order Hinthialibacterales; family Hinthialibacteraceae; genus CAYVAZ01. Next base: position 14,675 of record CAYVAZ010000053.1, on the reverse strand, counting down.
CTTGGCACGCAAAATCATCAACTCGTTGAATGATGAACAGCGAAAAGCCGTATTGATTTCAGCAGAAGCCCCACGGGATATTTTCACCGGCGCGCAACCGAGAGTGGATCCATTAGCGCCGGATGGATTGCCGGTATCCGCGATGACCGAAGCACAAGCGAAGATGGTCTTCGAGTTAATTAAAGAATACATCTATCGTGTCCGCCCGGTATTCGCCGAACGCGATATCCTTGAGATTGAAGAATCCTTAGAGGATATCACCTTTGCATGGGCGGGAAAAACAACGCCCGGCGAAGCACATTATTACCGGGTGCAAGGGCCGACCTTTTTGTTGGAATACGATAACATCCAAAACAACAACAATCACTCGCATACGGTATGGCGTGATTTTAACGGCGATTTCGGCATGGATATCCTGAAAAAGCACTACGAAGAGGACCATCAATAAAACCGGTAGACATTCAATGGGGAACTTATAGGATGGAAAAACGTTTTGCTATGTGTCGTGAAGGCATTCTTGCAGGCAAGCATTTGAACCGGTTCTAGTATCTCATGGTTTAATGGATGACTTGGCCATGAGATTGCAATGGCAATGGTTCATTTTTCTTGTATCACAATGAGTCAGGATGTTTTTGTTAAAACATTTTATAGGGGAGAGAAAAATGAAAAAGGGATTTACGCTGATTGAGTTGTTGATTGTGGTGGCAATTATTGGAATCCTTGCGGCGATTGCGGTGCCGAATTTTTTGAACGCAATGCTGAGGGCAAAGGTATCGCGGGCTTCATCGGAACTGAAGAGTCTGGCACAGGCGTATACAATGTACCGGATGGACAACAATGCCTTTACGCCCCACATTGATGGAGATCCGGCGCAGCACCGCTTTGTAACAACGCCGATCGCTTACTTTTCTTCCTCTGTTGTTGATGTGTTTGCCGACCCGAATGGGGAACATGGAAAGCATATCAGTTGGCCTTGGCAGTGCTGCACCCAAGGGCAATATCACGCCGAACCCGCCTTCTTCGCGTTCAACGCGAATTCCAACTCACCGGTTCGCAGCAACCGTAATTTCGCTTATTTTATTATCAGCTATGGCCCGGATGGGTTGTTTGATGGAGAGACCTATGATCCCACCAATGGATTTTTGAGCACCGGCAATATGATTTCGGGTGTGGAAGGACAATATCAGGAGGGATATCCGTACACATCCGGCAACTTTTAAACTACTCACATACACTTCCGGTTTGCTTTCAACGATTGAACATACGATTTTCCCGGATAAACTAACGGCTTTATGAATATACGTTCCGCGAAGATAATCTTGCCTGTGTCCGGCAAGGCAGCAGTTCTGATAAACATTGCGACCGGCAACGATCACGATCATTGTCATACAATGCATTCATCGAAAAAAACATACCGCAATCAAAGTGTATTCTAAACGGCGAAAACTCAGTTTGAATCAACCGGACAATTCATTGTCAGCAAAAGGAAAGCATGAAAGATCATACCATTATACTCAATTTTAACTATACCCTTATCAGTTGCGATTCCATGGCCGAATTGGCGGAATTCGTATTGAAGAAGTCGAAGAACAAAGAGAAGATATTGAAGCAATTCCATGCGTTATCGGAACAAGCCGTCAATGGAGAAATCACTCCAGCGAAAGCAATGGAACAACGGCTTCAACTCTTGCAACCGACCCGTGAGCAAATCAAAAGAGTGGTCCCCAAACTCAAAAAAAAAATCTCCGTTTCGATCGCGCGCAACAAAGCGTATATCAAAAAAAACGCAAACAATATCTATGTGTTATCCTACGGTTTGAAAGATCTCGTGCAGCCGGTGGCCGCATCCCTGGGGATCCTACCGGAGCATGTGTTTGCAATCGCGATCGAGTATGACAAGCAAGGAAACATTGCATCGATTGACAAACAGAGTTTGCTGGCAAAACCAAATGGAAAAATACGGCAAGCAAACAAACTGAAATGGAAACATCCGCTACTTGTATTTGGAAATCATCCATCCGATTTTGAGTTGAAACAGGAAGGAATCGCCGATCATTTTTTTGGGTATACTGAGCACAAAGCCGATCCGGCCATCGTGGAAAAAGCGGATTATGTGATCCCCAGTTTTGATGAATTTCTATACCGCTTTAAATTGGATTCGGCTACTTCCTACCCCAAAAACCGAATCCGCGTTCTGCTATTGGAAAATATTCACCCTATTGCCGTAAAAATGCTAAAAGAAGAAGGGTACCGGGTCGAGCAGGAAAGCGGATCGCTGTCGGAAGACGAATTGGTCCAACGGATCGAAAAGGTATCCATATTGGGCATTCGATCCAAAACAAAAGTGACCGCCAAGGTGCTGGCTGGTGCCAAACAGGCTTTGTCGATCGGCGCCTTTTGTATCGGGACCAATCAAATTGACCTGGTGTCCTGTCAACATCATGGCATACCCGTGTTTAACGCCCCCTATAGCAACACCCGGTCGGTCGTCGAATTAACCATCGGTCTCCTCATTGTGCTCATGCGGGAAACGTTTGATAAATCGGTGGCGGCGCACCAAGGCAAGTGGAAAAAGGGGGCAAGCAACAGCAATGAAATTCGGGGGAAAACGATAGGCATCATTGGGTATGGAAATATCGGTTCGCAACTGTCTGTATTGGCGGAAAGCCTGGGCATGAAGGTCCTGTATTATGATATCCAGGAAAAATTGACTCTCGGCAATGCCCAAAAGTGCAATTCCATGCGCGAGGTGTTAAAGAAGGCTGACATCATTACGATTCATGTCGATGGTTCCGGTCCGAAAAAGCCGATCATTACCGAAAAAGAATTGAACCTAATGAAAGACGGCGTGATCTTTCTAAATCTGGCCAGAGGATTTTTGGTGGATACCGATGCGTTAGCGAAGGCCATTCGCGAAGGCAAAGTACGCGGCGCCGCTGTGGATGTGTTTCCAGAGGAGCCGAAGAATAATGACGAGCCGTTTTCTTCCACGCTGCAAAATCTTCCCAATACCATTCTCACCCCACATGTGGGCGGGAGTACGGTGGAAGCCCAGATGGATATTGCCCGGTTTGTGGCGGAAAACATCATCCGGTTTGTCAACACGGGAAGCACAACGGCGTGTGTGAATTTCCCCAATCTGCAACTACAGGAAGTGAAAAACGGCCATCGGTTTATTCACATCCACAAAAATGTCCCCGGTGTTTTGGCGGATATTACGAACGTATTCTCCAAACATAAGATCAATATTCTGGGGCAGCATTTAAAAACCAATGAAACGATTGGGTATGTGATTACCGATGTCGCGAGAGAGTATGACCCCATGGTGATCTCGGACCTGAAGAATATCCCAAATACGATCCGGTTGCGGTTGTTGTATTAATACCGGTGCAAGTTGATATGGTTGCGTGTTGATAACGTCATCTCTTTCTTTCGCCGGGCTTATCGCCGAGATTGCCGGCCGTTCTTGACTGAAACGGGATACAAAACGATTCAAAACACATTCTCATTCGTTGGCATGGGCATTCAGAAGGTTGGGCAGATGAGTTGTTTTTTTACAATGCGATTTTGAACAGCGGAATGGAAATCTTGTGGCGAAGCCAATTTCAAGCGGCAATATGATTGCAGGTTACCACTCAGGGCCATAAATGTATGCGCAATAATTTACGCGCAACTATTCCGCAACAAACACTTGGGAGCGCGGATATGAAAATCACGTTCGTATTAGTAGTAAGCCTCTTGTTTTTTATGAAGACAGCGATTCCCTGCTCTCAAGACAAGAACCTCCCCTACGTTGAATTCGATATGCCCTTCACTGTCTGGCTGACAGAAGATGAGCGCGAATTACTCGCGCAATACCGCGATACCATCACAGAAGCCCCGGCTTATCAATCCATCTACCAACAAGCGGTCCATGCGTTGGATAAAGAACCCTCCCCGATCGAAACCATCTATTACGAAGGCCACGTCAGCAACCATCCTGACCGCGTTCGCTCCGCGCTGCACTTGCAGGATATGAAAGACATCCGCGCTCTGACATGGGTTTACCTCATCACTCATGAAAAACGCTTCGCCGAAAAAGCCATCGAGTTCATCTCAGCCTGGGCCGGTGTATACAAACCCAAAGGCAACGACGTCAACGAAAACAAACTTAACTTCTGCTTTTATGCTTATGATAGTTTAAAACATCTCATGAACGCTGACCAAAAAGAAAACATCAAGGAATGGCTGCATGATATCGGCCAATCTCTACTCGACAAATGGCCCGGCGATGGCGCATCCAACCGCCACATGAAACGCTTAAAGGTGATTCTCTTGGCATCGCTGTCTTTGAACAACCCGCAATGGAAACAGTTTGTCATTGATAAAACCAAACCGGTTCTCGAAGCCTCTCTCTTACCCGACGGTACGACACGCGACCTGCACCACCGCGATTCCATGCATTACAACATCAGCAGTTTAAGCAATCTATTCAAACTGGCTTATTTTTTACGAATCCACGACATCAACTTGTATACCTATCAAACAGCAAACGGTGCGTCACTTAAAAAATGCATCGAATTCATTGTTCCGTATATCCAAGGAGAAAAAGTATACAAAGAATGGGTCAACTCTAAGGTGGAACTCGACCGTAAGCGCTGGGAATCCGGCGACCCCTACTACCGCCCCGGCAAACCATGGAATCCCGCCGAAGCCTACGACATGCTCGTCATCGCCTCAGTCTTTCATCCCGAATATATTCAACTGGCTCAATTAGCCCGTGAGCATGATGAAACTCTACCCCCTTCTTTCGCGGAACGGATCCTATCTATTGTAAATAACCGCGTTCAGAAAAAATAAAATCCAGCGATCCGGGCACTCTCCCATGCGGCCGCCTTAAAAAAAACATTCATTCTTCATAAAAAGTGTTGTGAATCTCCACATTAATATGATAGAATTGATCATCTTTGATTACGAGGTGAAGAGTATGACCGCAAGAGGATTTACCCTGATTGAGCTGTTAATCGTGGTTGCCATCATCGGGATTTTAGCGGCGATTGCCGTCCCCAATTTCTTAAACGCGCAAATCCGTGCCAAAGTTGCCAAGACCGAATCGGAAATGAAATCCTATGTCACCGCGGCTGAAATGTACCGTATGGACAACAACAATTATCATCCCCACAACCATACACCCTGGCAAAACAAATACCTCACCACCCCCATTGCCTATTTCTCCACCCCCCCGCGCGATATATTTGAAGTCGAGCACCTCAGCGACGCATGGTCTTTAAAATACGGAGAATATCATCTCGAACGCATCTGGCGTGATGACGGTTCTTTGTGGCTCGATCCGAAACTGCGTGTCCCCAACAACCCGGAAGCAGTTCAGCGCGGCTATAAAAATAAACCGCTTTCTTATGAACTTTGGAGCGTAGGCCCCAACGGGGTGTTGGATTTTAATGAACACGGCATTACCGGTTTCACTTTTTATATGCCCAGCAACGGCATTAACAGCATCGGTGATATCGTGTGGATCCGGCCGTAATTTTGCCCCCCCCAAAACTGACACACACTGCTAGGGGCACATTGTTGCGCGCCCCTACTTTCCCCATTCGTTTCCACGCCATCCGGGCAGCACCATCATCTCACCCTGCGTCATCGCCTTAGGATTCTCTTTCAATTTCCCTAGCCAATACTTTTTTCCTTACCAATTGATGCTTGTCCGGTTATCCATCTCAACTTCGTTTAGATTCATACGAGTTTCATCCTATTCCACATCACATCTCAACCAACTCACCAGCCGTTATTGGGTGCATTTTATATCGATGTTATTTAGGATTATCAGGTAAGATCGGTGCAAAGTCCTTCTTTCGCTGAGGATTATCACCACACGAACGTAACAATCCTAATTGCCAGCGGAATGCAAGCGTGCATCCGGCTCGGCGGGAACTTCGCCCTCCCAGGGCTCACTTGCGCGAGTGGTGGGCCATGGTTACTAAAGGGCTCCTTCATTTCCCGGCTGGAAGCTGAGACTCCCCGACATAATTGGAGATTGGTTCAATGTGAAAATGATATGAACGGAGAGCCGCCTTCATAAGGTAGGATAACAACGGCATTCTCTTTATTGTCATTGCGAAACATGAGTAAACAATTCCTCCATGCACGGTTTTAAATCACCAAACAACTTTTTCTTCCCATATTTGAAACTACATACCACGTGGTATTTGCATTCCCAACTGGTATGCTTTAAACTTTCGTATGCCATTGAATCTTTCGTATTTTTAATTTTGAGCGGTTCACCTGGTGGAGAGTTTTTTCAGACTCCCATAACTGTCAAACGCTGGGAGTTCTTCGGCAAAGCCGGAGATTGACCTTTATTTCATTAAATTCCCTCGATCTACATTAAAGAGTTTCTATGCGCATCAATAAAATCAAAGAAATCAATGAGAGTTTTGAACGCCGCAGTCAGGGGGTAAAGGATATCCCCTTTGAATTGGTGGCGGATTATCAACCTACCGGCGACCAGCCTTCGGCGATTGAATCGCTGGTTCGGGGAGTGAATGATCATCATAAATATCAAACGCTGGTGGGCGTAACCGGCAGCGGGAAGACGTATACGATGGCGAATGTTATCCAGCAGGTTAATAAGCCGACGCTGGTGATCTCGCACAATAAAGTACTTGCCGCGCAATTATACCGGGAGTTTAAAGACTTTTTCCCGAATAACGCCGTTGGGTATTTTGTTTCCTATTATGATTTTTATCAGCCGGAAGCGTATGTGCCCTCAAAAGACTTGTTTATTGAGAAGGAATCAACCGTCAATGAAGAGATTGAGCGGCTTCGGTTGGAAGCGACGACCAATTTGATGGAGCGGCGGGATGTGATCATTGTTGCCTCGGTCTCGTGTATATATGGATTGGGTTCTCCTGAGGATTACCGGGAAATGACCATCCCCATCGCGCAGGGGGAATCGATCCCCCGGCAGAAGTTTTTGCGGCGGTTGGTGGATTTGCAATACATGCGCAACGATATTGATTTTCATCAAGGGACCTTCCGGGTGCGCGGCGATATTGTTGAGGTATTTCCGGGCTATGGGGAAACGCCGTTGCGGTTTGAGATGTGGGGGGATGAGATCGACCGGATATTGGAAATCAATCCTGTCACTGGAGAGGTATTAGGTGAGCACGGACGCATCACTATCTACCCAGCACGGCATTATGTGACCGCGCCGGATCGTTTGAAAACAGCAATCCAAACCATTCGGGAAGAATTGCAGGAACGGCTGCAGTATCTCCGTTCCGAAGACCGCTTAGTTGAAGCCCAACGTTTGGAACAACGCACCATGTATGATTTAGAAATGCTGCAAGAAACCGGCTTTTGCCAGGGAATCGAAAACTATTCCCGCCATTTGGACGGACGGTCTCCGGGAACATCCCCCAATACGCTGATCGATTATTTCCCCGATGATTTTTTGATGATCGTGGATGAATCACACATCATGCTGCCGCAAGTGCGGGGGATGTATGGTGGAGATCAAAGCCGCAAGAAAACCTTGGTGGAATACGGCTTTCGGCTGCCCTCGGCTTTAGATAACCGGCCGCTGTCGTTTGATGAATATTGGAATTGCATTAATCAGGCGGTATTTGTTTCCGCGACTCCAGGGGATTTTGAGTTGGAAAAGAGCACCAATAAGGCGGAACAGATTATTCGTCCCACCGGATTGGTGGATCCAAAGATAACGGTGCGTCCGGCGACCGGACAGGTGGATGATTTGGTTGAGCGTATTCGTGAACGCACCAAACGGAATGAACGGGTGTTGGTCACAACCTTAACCAAGCGGATGTCTGAGGATTTATCGGCTTATTTGATGGAACTTAATATCAAGGTGCATTATATGCATTTTCAGATTGATACGATTGAGCGTGCTGAGATTTTGGAGAGTCTGCGGCTGGGTGAGATTGATGTCATCGTTGGGGTAAATCTGCTGCGTGAAGGATTGGACTTACCAGAGGTGTCTCTGGTGGCGGTGATGGATGCTGATAAAGAAGGCTTCTTGCGGGATTCGCGCTCTTTGATCCAAACCTGCGGACGCGCGGCGCGAAATGTGGCCGGTGAGGTTGTGATGTATGCGGATAAAGAGACCGGTTCCATGAAACGGGCAATTGATGAGATGGAACGCAGACGGAAAATACAGTTGGAATATAACGAAAAGCATGGGATTATCCCTAAGACGATCCAAAAGAAAATTCACTCTATTCTTGAAGCCAAATCTTCACGCAAGCGTGAAGCGGAAGAACTGTTGTTTAACATATCCGAATCGGTTGATATTCGTGGGAAAGATAAGAAAGAGGCGATATCTGAACTGAAGCGAAAGATGGTGGAAGCCGCGAAAGACCTGGAATTTGAGAAGGCGGCGGTTTATCGTGATAAGATTATGCAGTTGGAACAATCCGGTATGGAAATGGCTGATATGGATATTCCTTCTCCAGCGAAGAAGAAGGCTCCGAAAACCAGGCGGCGTAAACGGGGGTAAGTATGAAGCAGAATCATGTGAATCGAAGATCGTTTTTGCGAACTGCGACTCTTGGATCAGCAGCATTGGCATCCGGTTTAAACCTACAATCCTCTCAGGCAAAACAAGAAAAAACGAACGTGCTGTTTATATCCGTAGATGATCTAAATGATTGGGTGAGCTGCTTGGGCGGGCATCCGGATATTCATACACCGAACATGGACCGCCTGGCACAGCGGGGGGTATTGTTCACCAACGCGCACTGCTCTGCCCCGTTGTGTAATCCATCCCGTGCGAGTGTGATGACAGGGATGTTCCCAACGCATACGGAAGTGCATGGCAATATGCAGGATTGGCGGGAAGCGCCGTTGCTGAAAAATCATGATACGCTGCCACAATATTTTCGTAACCATGGCTATAAAACGTTCGGCGGGGGTAAGATATTTCATTCCAATCATGGGGGAGAAACCGGCCGCTGGCATGGCGGGCATGGCGGGCGACAGGGGTTTCATCATCCGGCATCGTGGGATGAGCGGTTTCCATCGCGTGAAGTTCAAATCCCTATGCCATCGGTGATGCCGGGACAAAACTTTAACGGACTCGATATCTGGCATTGGGATTGGGGCGGCATTGACCGCGAAGATGAACAAACTTCGGATGGGAGAACCACCGAATGGGCAATAAGCAAATTGCAAGAGAAACACGAGGACCCGTTCTTTTTAGCGGTAGGGATTTACCGCCCGCATGGGCCTTGGTATGTACCGGAAGAATACTTTGCAGGGTATCCTGAACAGGATGTAACGCTGCCGGTCACGAAAGACGGGGATATCGATGACTTGCCGGATATCGCGATTCGCTATTTGAACAACCCCAATCATTTTCATAAGCGGATATTGGAGAATGATCTTTATAAAAGTGCCGTGCAAGCGTATTTGGCGAATATCACCTTTGCGGATGCCATGGTCGGTAAGGTATTAGATGCTTTGGAGAAAAGCCCGTATGCGGATAACACGATTGTCTGCTTGTGGTCGGATCACGGGTGGCATTTGGGCGAGAAGCAGCGCTGGCATAAAAGCACGCTTTGGGAAGAAGCGACGCGGGTGCCTTTGATGATCAGTTCACCCGGTTTAAAAGATGAACGTGTATGCAAACAGCCGGTAAGTTTGGTTGATCTTTACCCTACCATAACGGAACTATGCGGGTTACCGGAAAAAGAAAACGTTGATGGAATCAGTCTTGTTCCTTGGCTGAAAAACCCTGAGCGGAAGACACCGAGGCCAGCTCTTACGGCACATAGAGGGTGGAATGAAACGGAAGTACATCATGCCGTGCGTTCAATGGATTGGCGGTATATCCGTTATGCTGACGGTTCGGAAGAGCTGTACGATCACAAAAATGACCCGTATGAGTGGAACAATCTTGCATCAAACCCGAAGTATAAAACGGTAAAAGACCGGCACAATGAGTGGATACCGAAAAACGGTGAGCCTTTGCGTAAGAATTGACGCGAAAAAATGATGCTTGTCAACTCAAGGCTTTGCAATAAGATATAGAGAATATTTCGTTTATAATACCATTTGCAATTCAGAATGTCCGTTGCAATTGTATAGTGCAATTGTAGGGTGGGCTCAACACTCTTGAAACTATGGTTACGCTTTATGTCAAAGCGGGTGTATGCCTGAATCCAATCCTACTGCTTTTATCCGGTAGCCCACCATTCGTACCGAAACGGACATTTCATTTTTCTTTTGGTATAAGAATTGATTTATATGATTCTATTTGTACAAACATTTGGGTTGAGCCGGTGATGAGAAGTATTTCTTTCCTCTTTTTATTATTTTTCTTTCCAGCGGTCGTTTTTTCTCAAACGAGTGAAACTCCATTTGCCACCGTTGAAGTGGATGTGAATGCTGTGATACCCGATAATGGGGCTCCCTTGGAAAGCAGCATTACGATTCCCAGCTTTGGCCTTTTGGACGATTTGCGGATTGCGGTTCGGATTTCCCATCCGAACGTTGAAGAATTGCGTATATCGTTGACCAGCCCCACCGGTTTGCGGACGTTTTTGCATAATCAGTCTCCATCCGGCACGAATCCTTTTAATCCTGTATATGACACGATCACCGAGCCCGCCACACCGTTAAACGTATATCACGGCATCAACGCGCAGGGCACATGGACACTGACGGTGGAGGATGTGAGTGCGGGCAATGAAGGCGTGTTGGAATCATGGGGGATGATGGTGAACCCGGTCACATTATTGGATACCCCGCCGCCTACCCCAGTGCCGATTATACCCAGTACGGAATTTTCGGTGGTATCGACTTTCCCGGCTAGTGCATCCGCAAGCCGGTTGTTGTGTGGCGATGTGAACTTTGACGGCTTGGATGACGCGATACTTCTATCGCAGCAGAATGACGCGATGGTTGTTTATCCATCGAATGGAACGGGGTTTGAATCGCCGCGGATGTTGGATGTAAACGATCCTCAAGATGTTGTGATTAGCGATTTGAATTTAGATGGAGTGGGAGATTTGGTTGCCGCGGCTACGAGCGCGTTTGGGCTTTCTTCTATCGTTACCGTTTTTATCGGGACGGATGACGGCGGCTATTCCAAGGGATTTACGGCCGAACTGCAAACGCAAATGCAGCACTTGGCGGTATATGACGCCGATTTTGATTCCATTCCGGATATTGTGATTGGCGGTGAGCCTTTGTGGCTCAAGGGAAATGGAGACGGGTCATTTCAACCGCAGCAGGAGTTGGTTTTTTTGGGGGATGATTTGATTGCATCCGCGGATATCAATTCTGACGGATTGGACGATGTATTGGTCACCATTAACCGCGGCGGCACATCGCAAAATGACGATCCGTTTGTGATCCTTGCCGATGAAGAAAACCTGTTTCCTTTCATTCGAGACGATGGAACCAAAGTTGAGTTGAATGGAACATTTTTACAAGCATTGACAGCATCCACACGCGTTCCCGGCAAAGAAGAATTTATTGTTCTTTCGCAATCGCAGGAAGCGGAGCCGGTTCAGTTGTTTACCACGATCCGTACGGATTCAACCGGTTTGGTATCGGTAATAGAATCGCGCCTTGCTCCGGATACGCTTCTTCCACCGGTAAAATCCTTTGATGTGAATGGGGATGGATTGGATGAGTTTTTGTTTGTTTCCGCGAATGGGGTTGATTCGTTTCAAAAGAACCCGGAAACCGTGGGCGGCGAAACACGAACTGTTTTGACAGATACCAGTATAAAACTAATTTGTCCCGGACTGTACTTTGATGACGGCACGGTTGGTATGGCAGCGGTGAATGAGAACAATGAGTTTCTCTTGCTGCAATCCAATTTGGGGGCACGGCCAACACCGCCGCAATTTATTACTCCAACGCAAACGCCTACATCGGCATTGTTTATAACGCCTACGCCTACGCCAACAGCACCCGCCATTCCAAATACGCCCACACCATTGCCTGGATTGCAGGGCGATCCCGATTTAAACGGTGACGGGAGAGTGGATAAGTTGGATTTGCTGTTGTTGATTCAATCATGGGGAAATCAGAATTAATTTCACTTCAAGGCTTTTTTTATCAAATAATCCAATCCTAACATTTCAAATCCATAATCTTATTTGAAATCTATTATGCTAAACACTAAATCTGGATTTACACTAATTGAATTGTTGATTGTGGTTGCGATTATCGGAATATTGGCAGCGATTGCTGTTCCGAATTTCTTGAACGCACAAATCAAAGCAAAGATTGCCCGTACGCAGGGCGATATGCAAGCCTATAGTGTAGCGATTGAATCCTATCGTTTAGATCAAAACCGTTATCCAACCGTGTCAAATTGTGGAGCAATTCCTGACCCCCTGCGCAGAAGCGGCGGTTTGGTTCTGGCGGTTCTTACATCCCCTATATCGTATATATCGGTTCTATATAAAGATCCGTTCAATGAAGATGGCGAGGCGCCTACACCGAGCGGAAATATTTTAAATCCGTTTGGATTGTATTGGTATATGGATCGGTACGGGAGAGCGTATGGCAGTTGCGGTGCGGCTTCGGCAGCCCGGTTCTTCACATCCGATGCGCAAGAATGGTCAATGAAAAGTGTAGGGCCGGATAAATATGAAAACGTCAACGAGTATGCAGGCAGCAGCGCGAAAGCTTTTGTTTATGTTCTTTACGATATATCAAACGGCTTGAATAGTTATGGTGATGTATACCGCTTTGGTCCTTAAGTTCTTCCTTCACCCGAAGTAACATTACGTAAATGAAATGTTATTTCATGACATGGGAGGACCCTATCATGCCCCTGCAACTGAAGTCAATCAAATTGGGATTCGTGCCCGCCAACCGCGGATTTTTCAGTACGGAACTTGCCAAACAAATGCGTTCGCAGACGCTGGAAACTTTATACAAACTTGGGATCGATGTGGTGGTGCCCGATGAGAGCCAAACGCAAGCGGGTTGTGTAGAAACGCTCAAAGAGGCCGAACTGTGTGCCCAACGGTTTCGTGAGGCTGAGGTGGATGGCATTTTGATCGGCGCCATGAATTTCGGCGATGAGCAATCGGCTGCCTGGGTAGTGAAGCAGGCAAGGTTGGATGTACCGATTTTGGTTTTTGGGTGCCAGGAAGAGGAGGTTTTAACGCCTACCACATCGCGGCGGGATTCGTTCTGCGGATTGCTCTCGATTGGAGAAGCGTTGCGGCAGATTGACGCCAAATTCACGGTGGCGCAGCGGCCGATTTGTTTTCCGAAAGACGAGAGTTTTCGCAAAGACCTCGATCAATTCGTTCGAATTTGCCAGGTGGTAAACGGCGTTCGCAATGCGCGTTACGGGCAGATCGGTGCGCGTCCGGAAGCGTTTTGGACCTGCCGCTTTGATGAAAAGCAATTGCAGCGTTTGGGCGCGACAACCGTGGTGCTGGATTTATCAGAGTTGATTGCCGGGGCAAACAAAATGAAAGAGGATGACTCTGAAATTTTGGAAATTGTGAACAGCATAAAGGAGTATGCCGATACATCGGGCATTAACAAAGAATCCGTCCTGCGTAGCGCCAAAGTGGAATTGTTTTTAAAACGCTGGCAAGAAGAAAACAATATCGACGCGTTTGGGATTCAGTGCTGGACATCTATCCAACAAAACTTTGGGGTATGTACCTGCACGACGATGAGCCGGTTTGGAGATATCGGAATCCCATGCGCGTGTGAAGCGGATATATTAGGCACACTATCCATGCATGCGGCCATGCTTGCCAGTGGGGAGCCTGCCGCTTTGGCGGACTGGAATAACCTGCACAACCAAGATGACGAACTGGTCAACCTTTGGCATTGCGGGGTGTTCCCAAAAGCGTTCGCGAAATCGAAACCTACGATCAAAACCCATGAGATCCTGGCATCCAGCGGGGCGGCGCCGGCTGAGCAATCGCAGGGAACGGTTGAATTTGAAGCCAAAGAATCTCCGGTGACGATTACGCGGGTTACGCAGGATCCGGACGGATCATGGAAAGTAGTGATTGCACACGGGAACATCGAAGACAACCCCGCCAAAACGTTTGGGGCGTATGGCTGGTGCAGAATGACCGATTTGCAGGGACTCTACCGGGATATATTGGTGCGGCACTTTCCCCATCATTGCGCGCTGACACTTAGCCATCACGGCAATGTGCTGTGGGAAGCGTTTGGGAACTATCTCGGCATGAATGTGTATCATGCCGGACAAGCGGTGCAGGGATTGTATTCACCGGTATTGCCCTTTTCAAATGATTCAGAATAGACGGAAATCCGGCTCGGTGGCGGCCCGCCATTGATCCCAGAGACGCTCAAAGCGGCTGGAGTAGACGGAATCGAATAGGTCGATCTTTTCCGGGGCTGAATCCAAACAATGGTCACGCAGTTTGTTGGCTTCGATTTGGATATCAATCCATTGCATATCTGAAAAAAGAATCAGATTGCAAATGCGGTCGGCTTCAACATGAAGGCGTTCATCCAATGGCAAAAAAGAATTTAGGTAATTCATAATCCCTCATCCTATAAAAGTGAAATTATTATTTTAATAGAGTAGAGCGATAACGGGTAATATACAAATACTTTTTTGTGAATTTTGACGGTATTCTATTTTTACCATTTCCAATTTGGATTGTTCACGAAAATCAAAACGGCTTAACAGATTGCTT
>CAYVAZ010000052.1:0-20159 GCA_964449065.1 uncultured bacterium | reverse complement strand
CATTCCAGGCGCCGCCGCGCAATATCTTTGAACTGCCGCGAAACGGGCCTTCCGGATCCACTAACGCTTCACCGGAATAGAGACCAAACCAATCTTGGCACCATTCCGAAACATTGCCCAACATATCAAACACACCGAACGGGTTGGCTTCATACGATCCGACCGGTGCGGTGGCAACGTAACCGTCTTCGCAATCAAAATGGTCATTTAAATCAAAGGCTGTGGCTGCGGGGATATCGGCAACGTTCGCCCAAGAACAGGCTTCGGAATTTTCCAAGTCATCGCCCCAAAAACGCCGCGTTGTTGTCCCGGCGCGGCAGGCATACTCCCATTCGGCTTCAGTCGGCAGGCGAAAGGACTCGCCGGTTTTGTCCGAGAGCCATTCACAAAACGCGTTGGCGTTATCCCAAGATACCCCGGACACAGGCATGGTGGGCGATTCAATCATAAATCCGCTTAATGCCGGCGCCCGGTATGAGGGATCGAACTCACGGTATTGATCAATCGTAATTTCATATTTGCCGATAAAAAAGTCGTTGCGGATAGTTACGGTATGCTGCGGTCCTTCATTGTTGCGGTTTCGTCCCACCTCATTTTCCGGGCTGCCGCGCAGGTAGGTTCCTTTGGGAATGAGAACCATTTCGATTTCTTTATCATTTTCCAACTCGACTGCGATGGTTGCGCCGGTGGGCACACCCGGCGCCGGTTTGGGGGTAGGGGTAACAAGCGGTCCTTGTTCGATTTGTAAATAATGCACGGAATGGACATCATCAGAGCCGGTAAAAAAACCGCCTAAGTCGCCGCTGCTTTTTCGCAGGGTGATCCAATCCACGGTGGTGTCCCAGCCGGGTGGAAATACATCCACCGGGCCGGTATGGAACAATGCTTCTTCCGTATAGCCGCGCAGGGCGTGTACCTGTCCGTCCAAGATCCACAACAAATTATCTTGCCATTGCATTCCGGAGGGATTATTGATGGATAAAGCTTCGTTTAAACCGATACCGTTTTCATCGATCCGTAAAATTCTTGAACCCTGACCCATATAATAAAACAAGCCGTTTCCGTCTCCAGTCAACAAATCGCGGACAAGAGGTATTTCAATTTCAATAGGTTCCTGTGTTAGTATATTTCCTTCAAAATCAATCAACCATAAATAAAGCGGTGTAGAGTCGCCGGTGATTGGGTCCGGATCGGAAGAATAAAGCACGGCAATTTTGTCTCCACTGATTTTGGTAAGAACGACAGCTGGAGATAATGGAAGCGGTCGCCCGGCAAGAAAATCCGTTTGCCCAAGGTGCCCATTGTTCGCATTAATTCGATGCACGGTAATGATGTTCGGGAAACGCAGCACCGCCATAACCGACCCTTGTATGCCGCCGTCAAAGGCCCAATCGATCGCGTCCGCTCCCAAATGGTCTACTTGAAATGCCGCCGATACGGATTGATCTAAATCGAATTGCTCGAATTGAAAGCGCCGGGTGTTGGATGGGCTTTCGAAGAATTCTCCAAACACTTCGTTGCCATCAACCAGAGAAAGACTGGAGTAATCGGTGGAAAACAGCGGGAACGTTCTGCGGAAGATACGGCCGAACCGGTCGAACGCAATGAATTGTGGCGTTTGATTATTGTCAAACGTGTACACCGCATAGCCGTGGGTTGTTGAGGCGATGCGCTTTCCACTGGGAAGTTCAACGGGTTGCGTAAAGAGGGATAGCGGACGGTTTACGTTCCATTCGCGCACAAAATCGGGAACAAATACTTCTTCGGTGACATCCGGCACATTGCCGGCAGTGGGCGTGGAAGTCGCTCCGGAATTTCCCCCTCCGTTGGAACCGTTGTCCGCGGGAGTGGGTGTAGGTGTTATGGTAGAGGAACCGGACGTTGGCGGAGGCGTTTGAATGGAAACAAACGTAGAGGTTGGTGTATTTGAGGGAGTAAATGTTGGTGTGAACGAGGGGGGGATTGGCGTAAATGTGGAAGTTGGTGTATTGGTGGGAAGAATTTGCACCGGTGTATTTGTTGGGGTTTGAGTATGGGTATGAGTGGGTGTGAACGTGGAGGTAGGAGTAAGAGTATTTGTTGATGTAGGAGAAGAAGTGTATGTGTATGTAGAGGTTGGTGTGGAGGTAAACGTTTGCGTTGGGGTAGGGGTGTTTGTTCCGGTTGCCGTTGCAGTCGGGGTAAATGTGCTTGTGGGTGTTGGAGACGGTGTTTGAGTCGGTGTTGGAGTTTGGGTTGCGGTAGCCGTGGATGTGTTGATGGCAGTCGGGGTGCTGGAAGCGGTGGGCGTTGCGGTAGCCGTTTGTGTTGGAGTGAAAGTCGGTGTTTGAGTTGGGGTTGCAGTTGGAGGTGGAGAGGTTTGATAGGTTTCAACCAACTTAAATAAATCTCTGTGATCGATTACCAAGTCACCGTTTAAATCACCCAGGCCGGTTGGGCTTCTTTGCTTCCATAACATGCTAAATAGAAAAATATCGTATGCATTTAACCCGGCAGAATCGTCTTGAAATAAATCGGGAGATTGGGCTTTTGTGTCCAAACTGAAAAACGCCAGGAATGAAGCCAGGAGAATAATCTGGAGAAAAATATAGAATGTGTTCTTCATCCATGATGAAGAACAAATGAATGGAAACACCGAATTAACCTCAACCGAAATAAATATCGAAAAATAGAATGATAAAAAATGAGACCTAAGTAATTCAAGATAGCCGGTCTGGCATAAATGGAACCACTTTTTTTTCACTGGGCTTACGCCGCGCTAACCTACCCTTCTTGATGTAGGTTGGTATTGCAAGGATATATTATAAATCCGGATGATGATTCGTCTATAGGTTTTTTATTCTGGTTTTTATTCGATTTCAACATGTTCACCGAACAGAATTTCCCCTTGCGGCAGAAGCTACAGCCGCTGTCATTGCAATTGGCTGACCGGTTATACGGATTGCAATTTTCCGCAATCGCTAGTACGGTGTCAACGTTTTATTGACGGGTATCGATCCCCCCTACCCCCCTTAACAAGGGGGGCAACAACGGATAATCATCCGTCATTTTTTGATTGACAGACAACTATTTTTCTTCTTCTGCAATCTCATAAATTCGGATCACACCATTGTGTTGTTTCTTGAAATGCAAATTTTTGTCCTTAAAGGCAGTCCACAAGATTTTGCCAATGGTATTTTTGCCGTTTACTTCCGCTTGCACATGTCCGCTTACATCCTTCTCAATAATAAACTTGACCCCGGTTTTAAAATAAATTTGCGACAGAAAATCGTTCAACGGCATTTTTGGCGTACTGAATCCGTTTTCTATGACGATATCCAGCGGCCATTCCATTGGCTCTTCTTTTAATTCCCGTTCGGCGGAAAATTCATACGTATTGCTCCATTGCTTGGTTTCGTTGGGTTGCAATTGAATATCGATGAACGGTTCGGGGCAAATGGCATAACGGGCGGCGTAAAGATTAAAAATATCCAACGGATAATCAACATCCACCCGCACATAGGCATCCGTAAGCGTATTGTTTACCACGAACCAGTGTTTGTTGGCTGAGAAACGCCGGCTTGCGATTTCCGAAAACAGGGCTTTGTCCGATAACTCTTTTGTAATGAAAATACGGTTATTGTTTAGGTTTGCGTAGGCACCGAAAGAGCGTTTTGCAGTAATATCATACGGAAAAGCGAGAAGGTAATGCGGCCCAACCGGTTCGCGGTCTATGAGAATAAAATTATGGCAATATTGACTGGTTGAAATGTCTTTGGTTCCGGTATTGACCATTGTATGAGATACAACCATTACCGGCTGATTTTCGTGCAATGTAATTTTTTTACTATACCGGTATGCCCATCCTTGAAAGGGTTGGATTTCTTGCTTGAATTCAATCCAATCCGTACCCTGCTGTATATCCCATTCAAACGCCTTTTGGATGTCATAATTGATGAACGGAGAATAGGCCTCTTCGTCACCCTTTTCGAGCAATCCAACCCCGATTTTCAGAAAGGGGTCTCCCGGTTTTGCTTCGGGATAGCCTAAAGGGGGATCGACTCCAAACAAGCCCATACTGAATTCGCTGGCAATCCCGTTGACGTCGTCATGATTGGTTGGATCATGGGCCGGTTTCCAGTCACCGAAAAAGCGGTGCCCTTTATACCGTACTTCTTGCACCAAGCCGGACCACTCAAACCGGGTTCCTCTGTAATAGCCCTTTTCCGCGTCCGGTAAGTAGATATCTACATCCAGCACACCGTTACGAATAGAGGTTTTGGGGTAGTCTTTTGTTGTGCCGGTTGAACAAAAAATGAGCGGAATGAAAAGGAAGAGCAAAAAAAAGGATTTTATTTGCATTGTTTGTTTCCTTAAAAATGATAAAACGTTGTCAAAGAATTTCGATTGCAATACTTTAAGCTGGGCGAATGCTCAAAGCAAGTCTACGCATGAAAGAGGCAATCGTTACGCCGACTTGGATATTTTATCTTTATGATTTTCGCGACAAGCAGAAAGAGGTCATATTTTACAATGATTTACCGCATCCATCATCTTTTTTATCTTTTACCGATACTATTTGTATCCGTATATACACTTGCGAAAACTGTAGATATACATCCGAAAAATTTTTATACGCTGGAATACCAACAGAAGTTGCATCATCCGATCGGGGTGAATGCGGGATATTTGCTCGATTTGAAATTGAGTACAACGGAATTGGAAGCCTCCGTTCAGAAGTTGCGCGATTCAGGCGTGAATACGGTTCGACTTTGTGTTGATCCTACCCGGCAAACGAATCAAACCATGCAAGAGCAGTCTGATGGGACGCTATCCGATTTGGCGGTTGAACGTTTGCGGCAAATTTGCGCTTTAACGGAAGAATACGGTATGGTTACCGTGATATCTTTCTTTGACCTGTTGGGGATGGCGGAACATTGGGATACGCATCCTTATAACCAAGAAAATGGAGGGCGCTGCAAAACTCCGAAAGAATTTTTTACGAACGCTCGGCAGCGGGCACAATCAGCCGCCCGGATCAAACAGATCATCGCGGCTTTAAGTTCTCATGAAAATGTTATCTGGGAACTGGCACGCGGCATTAACCTGGATGAGCGCAATGGATTTGGCGACACTGAGTACCGCTCATCCATTATGCAATGGACTCTGATTCAGTTTAGTTTGGTTCGCCGATTGGATGACAACCGCCGCTTGATTGCCTTATCATTCTTGCCGAACACCCTCCCCTATGATTTTATGGGGTTGGCGGATGTTGACATTTTGTTTTTGAGCATTCGCGCCAATGAAGCATTGCGGGCGGTCAAAAGTACGGCTCAAATGATTCAATTGGCAAAACAATACCGCAAACCGGTGTTCATTGGAGAAGTCAGTTGGAGCGAAAAATCCGGTCAAGAAGAGCAATATCAGCAATGGATGCTATGGTCATCTCTAGCAAGCGGTTCTTCCGTTTTTCTTAATGAAGGAGACGGTGTTGGAAATGAACCGTCCGGTTTTGAGTTGTCAATGCTGAAAGCATTTCATTTTGCCCAGCCGATCGTGGATTTATCGGGCAGGCCGCGTCCCCCTGCTGATCGGGAACCGGAAATCTTTCCGGAAGGCTCGTATGAGTTAATTCATCATATAACGGGATACGATTGGATGTTTTGCATCATCAAGAAAACACCGGGGAGAGGCTCTGCCAAGATTGATTTTTATACCCAGCAGGGATGGTATAACTATCAATGGTTTCATGTGGAAGAAACGCAAAGGCTGCCCGGAACAACACGGCGGAACATCCGCAATAAGCTGCAGCTGCAAAGTCCTGCGTTTGAGCAGATTATCTTTGGAAGATTGAGGTACATTCCTTCAGAAGAATCCGGTGGGAAGACAGAGAAAACAGAGAAGACAGAAGATGTGGATACAAATCCGTAGTAGAACCGGGAACGATTACATTCACCAAAATGTTTCGACGGTATCGCTCCAAATGGTTTCTCCAAATGACGGGTCTCTTTGATAAGAACTAACGTCTAAATCCACAATCGCCCAATCCGAAATGGTGTCTTCGGTTGCCGGATTGAGATCCTCGTACCAAGGCACATGAGAGCGCGGTTTCATTGTGCTGGAGCAACCAGAACATAATATTCCTGCTAAAACAATCAGACTGATTTTTTTCATCACATCATCTTTCCACTATAATGATATAAGAATTAAACGGCGACGTTGTCATGAGTGTAACATAAATAAATTCTTTGTCCAAACACGGCGGCATGCCTTTCGGTCACTCTGCCCCTGGCTATCATCTGTAACCCTGTTGGGGTAAACGGCTTAACCAATTGCTTCGTTTGATTGCCCAGGAAACGACTTCTAAACAATCGGTTGAATCATTCTGGTTTATGGTTCTCTTCGCACCCCCTCTGTCCTCCTTGCGTCGGACATCTTCCCCAAATGCTTTGGGGGAGACAAAGCGTTGTTTTTCAGGTTGATTTCCTTCAGTCAATGACATTGCTCCTAGCCCCCTTAACAAGGCTAAGGTTTAACCAGAGGGTTTTTGTTTTTGTTTTATACCCCAACGGGGTAAGATACGTTAGCCAGAGGCAATGACTGTAAAGTTCAGCTTAAGTCCCACGGTTAAAACCCAGCCTTTCAAGGCTGGATAGACAGAGAATTGGTATAGCACTTGCCGTAAGGGCGCATTGCAATGTGCCCCCACAAAACGTCTACGCAAATCTGAATTGCTCTCAAACCGTATACAGACATTATTTGGGTGGCAATGTTTCCATCATGGTTTCGCAGGCCTCTTCAACCGTATCTACAAACGTCAACAGGCCTACCAAATCGGATGGAACCGCTGAATGCTCAACCACGGCTTCCACACTGGACCGCAGCCGGTTTCCTACGAGGATGAGCGGTTTTTGCTCTTCCATAAAAATAACATTCCAGGCAAGAAACAGTTCGGCGAGGGTGCCAATGCTGCCATCCAGCACAATGTAACCGTCCGCTATGCGCATGAGGGTCGAGATGCGTTCCGGGAGATCTTGGGTCGAGATTTCTTCGGTCAGGTAAGGATTGGGAGTGCGTTCCGAAAACGCACTACAAGTCACACCGGTTACCTTTGCCCCTGCTGTTTTGGCCCCGCGGCTGGCGGCTTCCATCACACCCATATACCCGCCGTTGCAAATGTTATACCCCGCTTCCGCGAGAAGTTTGCCCAGCAATTCCGCATTACGCGCGGCGGTGGAGTCTTGCTTGATTCCGGAACTGCCGTAGACCGCTATGGTGATTGGTTTTGGTTTCATCGTTCTGATTCCATCGTGAATGGATAAAAGTATATCCATTCTTACACAACGATTAACGGCTGTATGCTTGTGCAACTGCAATCCGCTGATTAAAATAGGAATCACTTCGCCATTGTTTGGAGACGGGCCTTCATGGGTAAGTTGAAGTTGTGTTATTACGGCAATGTTGTATTGCGCAAAAAAACCAAGTTCATCAAGAAATATGATCAGAATTTGCAACGCTTGGTGGATGACATGTTCGCGACGATGTATGAGGCGGCCGGTATCGGTCTGGCCGCGCCGCAAGTAGGACTGCTGAAAAAACTGATTGTAATCGATACCACGGAAGAAGGGGAAAAAATCGCCTTGGCGAACCCCAAACTCATGTGGGAAGGCGGCGAGATTGTTTCCATGAAAGAAGGGTGTCTTTCCATTCCCGGTGTGGAAGCGGAAGTGGACCGGTATGATAATGTCAAAGTCAAAGGCAATGATCCACTGACGGGAGAAGAAAAAATCATCGAGGCGGAAGGGTTGTTTGCACGGGTGTTTCAGCATGAAATCGATCACCTAAACGGGATATTGTTTGTGGATCATTTAACGCCCGCGCAAAAATCGCAATTAAACCGTAAACTACAAGAATTGGAAGCGACCGTGTAACTGATGAAGAGCATTAAAACGGTATTTATGGGAACTCCCGCGTTTGCCCTGCCCGCCTTGCACGCGTTGCATGAAGATTCCCGCATAGAACTTACCGGTGTGTTAACCCAACCGGACCGTCCCGCCGGACGCGGAAAGAAACAACAGCCGCCGCCGGTCAAAGAATTCGCGATAGAGCAGGGGATCGATTTCATCCAACCCAACAAACTCAAAGAGAATGAGGTAGTCCCTTGGCTGCAAAGCCATCAGCCGGATGTCATTACCGTGGTGGCGTATGGCGGTTTTGTTCCAAAGCTGGTGCGCGAACTGCCGCCATGGGGTTGTGTAAATTTGCATCCATCGTTGCTGCCAAAATACCGTGGCGCCGCGCCCATGCAGTGGACGCTAATCAATGGGGATATAGAGACCGGCAATACCATCATTTTTCTTTCGAAAGGATGGGATGACGGCGATATGATTTTGCAGGAACCCGAACCGGTTCATGATGAAGATACCTACGATTCTCTTTCCGAACGGTTATCCCAAAGCGGGGCCGTATTGATGGTACGCGCACTGCATCTCATTGCGGATGGCACCGCGACCCGAACGCCGCAGCCGGAAAAGGGCGTTGTATTCGCGCCGATGCTCTCCAATGAAGATGCGCGGATCGATTGGACCAAAGCGGCGGTGGATATTCACAATCAAGTGCGTGGATTGTGTTCCATACCGGGCGCGTTTACCCACTATCGGGATCAACGCTGGAAAGTGTACCAAACCGAAGTGCTTGCTTTACCGCCTAATGCTGAACCGGGAACGATAGTCAGCACCGAATTCAACACCATTCGGGTAGCCGCGCAGGATGCGGTTATTGAAATCCTTGAGTTGCAGCCGGCCGGAAAAAAGCGTATGATCGCAGGAGATTTTTTGCGGGGGTATCCAGTACAAACCGGCGTTCAACTAACCTAAGCCATGCAGCGTTCCCTATTAATACAAGACCTTACCATTCATGCGGTGTGTTTGCTATTGCAGATGGTTTTGTTGTATTTCCACGGCTTCGGTTGGGAAGGCAGCACGCCTCCGTTTGTGTATCCGTTTTGGATAATACTAGCTGCCGTTACCGTATTTCGGGTGCATGAACAAATCAATACGTTCCATTCGAAGTTGGTTTTGGTCCCCCTCATCTTGATTGCTTTCCTGATTGGGTTTTGTTTGGTAAACGAAATCGGGGCGGTATTTTGGGCGTTTTATACCCCGCGCTGGTATCCGGTATGGGTGCGGATTTTGTGGTATCAATCCATTTTGTTTTTACAGCATCCACAGATTTATTTTCTGGTAACGGACGCGGCCAAACGGTTTATCACGCTGCTTCATCAAAAACAATATTTCGGCGGCAAGATTGTCATCCTTTTCTTAATCGCGGGGATTGTGATGTGGCTGCTGCGTTCACAAAACCTTTCTCCGGATGGGTATGATTGGCTGAAACATAGCGTGTTTGAAAAGAACTGGACACGCTATTTGCGGGAACCATTGGGCACGTTTATCTTGCGGACGTGGGTGTATTGGGGGATGGATTGGTTTCATTTGGCACCGCATACATCAATCACATTGCTCACCATTGTATGCGGCCTCATCGGTTCTGCCTTTTTATACCGCGTTTTGCAAGAATGGATTGATCTCCCATACGTGAATCCAGTATTTGCCTTGATTGTAGGTTCTTTCGGTTATACCCAGGTGTTTACCGGTAACATTGAAATATACGCTCTATTGCAGCTAGGGTTGGTTCTTTTTCTTTGTGCGGTCATGTTGTACCAAAAGGGGCGGTACTCTGCTTGGCATGTGGGGATTTGGTTTGGGATATTGTTTTGTATTCATTTATCCGCGGGATGGTGGATTCCTGCATTCTTGTTGTTCCCATTGCTGAAATATGACCGGCATGAAATATCTCTCTGGCTGCCGGATATAGCAAAAGCGGTGTCGAGCATGGCATTTGTTTGCCTTGCGTTTGGTTTATTTGTGCTGGGGTATGGTTATCAATGGGATATTGCTGCTATCCATAAGCATTTTTGGAGCGACCAGGTCATGTTGGTCGGCACGGATGCCGCCATGTTTCGGCCGCTTTCTGATTATGGAGACCCAGAGTATTACCTGACGATGGTGAATGAATATTATTTCATGTTTTCCGGCGGATGTATTTTGGTGTTAACCCTGATTTGCGGTTTGCCATATTTATCGCTTCCTTCAAAAAAAGCGGTTTGGGTTTTGTTGCTTGCGGGATTCTATTTTGTGTATTCATTAATATGGCGTCCGGACCGGCATTTTCCCGCCGATTGGGATTTGTTTTCCGGACTAACTTTGCCGGCAATATTGTTTTTATCTTTTTTGCTCATCCAAAGCCATCTGCCCAAAGCCGCGATTCGATATATTTTGTATCAATGCACGGTCTTCAGCGGGATGTATATGGGCTTGCAAATAGCGCGCAATCATTTGCAAGTCTCTGAATGGCCCCCTTTTCTATAATGATAAAAATGCGGTCTTTCCTGATTTAAATTGACTTTCATTTTGACAATAATAAGTATATATAAGTACGACTTGCCAAAACCAAATGGTCTTTTTCTTTGGGGTACTGATAATGCCATCAAAATACGGCAAAAAGCAGGGTGATTCTTCTCAATAAAGAATGAAAATTAACTATCTGTAGCACTGCCTTCGTTAAAATGGAATATGCTTTGCAGTACGTGAATACAATTAGATAATTAGAGCAATTCAAGGTTGGATAGATAGAGAATTGGTATTGCACTTGCCGTAGGGGCACATTGCAATGTGCCCCAACACAACGTCTACGCACACCGGAAATGCTCTAATAATGTTATTATTTGGGTAATCTGAATGAAATTTCAATTCGTATGCTTTTTTGTCTTCGGAATATGGTTATCGATATCCTCGCCGGTATGTCATGCGAATATGTATATCAATGAATTAATTGCTGCCACCAGTTTGCAAGATAACGAAGGAAACGACTTAGAATGGATTGAACTGTATAACGATAGCGAATCGGATATTGATTTGAGCAATTTTTCTTTAACGGATGATCCGGATAAACCAAGAAAATGGGTCTTTCCGTATGGCATTATTCCTGCCAAAGGATTTTTGCGGGTTTGGGCAACTGGTAAGGATGTGAAAGAAAATGGAGAACTTCATACCAACTATAAACTCAGTAAAGAAGGGGAAACCTTGGTACTGATTGGTCCGAATGGGGTTCTGAGTGATTCCATTTCCTATCCGGAGCAGAAATCCGAGGTCTCTTTTGGACGCTATCCGGACGGCGGAAACGCGTGGTATTTTTTTTATTATCCCACCCCAATGCAGCCCAACAGCCAAGACGGAATGCGTGTTGTTCCGCAAGAAGGAAATGTGATATACTATATCTATATATTCTTAATTATCGTAGTGGCGGGGTTTGGTATTATTGCCATGCAAATTCATGATCTGAAACGGCAAAAGCAAAAAACGGAAACCACTGAGAATGATTTGGCTTTTACCCAGAATCATTGTGACACGGTTGAGCCCAAATTAAACCAACTTGAACAAGAGCACATGATGCAGTTGGAAGAAACCCGCAAAGCGCTCCAACAGGAAATTGAAAAACGGGAAAAGGCTCAACTTCATTTGTTGGAAATCAGTGAAAGAGAGCATCTACGAATCGGCCATGAACTTCATGATGGTGTGGTTCATGATTTAACCGCTTTAGGGCTGGCCGGCGACATGTTGGCGAAAGAAATCCAAGACGACAACCCCGACACGGCTGAAAAAATCCAAAGTTTTGTATCGATTATTGACCAATGCACCAACAAACTTCGTGATTTGGCAAAAGGTCTTTCTCCTGTAAATTTGAATGAAGTCGGGTTGGTGGGAGCCGTGGAACAATTTGCCAAGCAAGTGTTTAACTTATCCCATATTCCTTGTATTTGTGATGTGGATGAATCGATCATTGTAAAGAATACGGAAACGGCATTGCACTTGTTCCGCATGATTCAAGAAGCGGTGAACAATGCCGTAAAGCATAGCCATGCGGGACAAATCGTGATTCGATTGAATGAGACATCCGGCGTGTTAAAAATTGTTGTTGTAGATAACGGAAAAGGATTTGATGTGCAGCAAAACTACCATGATGGCATGGGGATTCATATTATGAGATACCGGGCTGAAATTACGGGAGGAATTTTGAATATTGACAGCCAAGCTAATAAAGGTACCAAGATTACATTTACAATTCCAAAAAATCATTTAAAGTAGCAACGAATTCATTGCAAAATGCAATGAATTTATGTATAAAATAAATAATTGATTTGAAATGTTCTACAAATTTTAATAAGCAATTAGGATAATATGAGCGAAGTGTATCAAATATTCTTGGTGGAAGACCATCCTTTAACCCGTTCTGGAATTATACATATTGTTGATTCGGAAGAAGATATGACTATTTGTGGAGAGGCGGACAATGCGGATTCCGCCTTAGAGAAAATTAAAGAATTGCATCCGGATTTGGTGATTGCCGATATATCTTTAGTCGAAAGTACAGGAATTGATTTGCTGCAAAGTATGCGCCGGAATGAACTATCCATACCGGTATTGATTGTAACCATGCATGATGAACGATATTATATAGAGAAAGCGTTTAAAGCCGGGGCAAATGGTTATTTATTTAAACGGGATTCCGCCAGCAGTGTGACGGATGCCATACGGCAAGTGATAGCCGGAGAAATGTATTCCAGTGAATCGGTGGATTTTAGCCTCGTTCAGGATTCTTCCTCGGTTGAGAGTGATGAACTCTCTATTGCTGATAAATTGAGCAAACGGGAGATGGAAATTTTTGAATTATTGGGCAACGGAAAAAACCGGAAAGAAATAGCGGACCAACTTAATATCAGTTTAAAAACCGTGGAATCTCATATAGACAATATGCGCTCGAAACTCGAAGTGAGTTCGGGCTTTGAGTTGGTTTATATTGCAATCAAATACAATTTGAATCCAAAGCAAAATAATATAACGCACTAGCCAAGCGAGAATTGTTATGGATACCCTGGATCGAAAACAACCCAAGGCGTTAATTGCCGATACGGATGAAGAGTTTCGAATTGTTCTCCGTAAGATTTTAGAGGAATCCGGCGCGGTCGTGGAAGCCGCCGCTAATGGTAAGCAAGCCATCGTGCTGTTTGAAGGATTGCAGCCGGATATTGTTTTTTTGCAATCAACTCTGCCGGAGCTGGATGGATTCAGTACCTGTGAGCGAATCCGAAAATTGCCGAATGGAGAGTCCGTTCCCATCATTCTACTCGCGGAACTGGATGATGGTGTGACCGCCCCGGTTGCGCATGCTGTAGGCGCTACTGAGTGTATCGTAAAGCCATTGGATTGGCTTCTTTTGAGCTGCAGAATTATTTTGGCGCTTCGAACCTATTGCGGTGTAAGTGATGAGCAAGAAGGCAATGCGGGCAGAGAAAAGCACAAGAGTTTAAGACAATTTGAATGGATGCCGGAAAACCACGATGAAGACGCCGAATTAATTGGAGTTGTCATGCGCCTGAAAGAAGAAATGGGAAAAGATGTATTAACCGGAATGCTTTATACCATGCTGGATTCGGTGAAAAAGACGGTGGTATCTTAAAGTATCTCTTGATTTTCCTTTATCCATTGCACCATTTTCGCCACCCCTTCTTCTACTCCCACCTTCGGTTCCCAGCCCAACTCGTTTGAAACCTTTTGGTTGTTCATGATACAAACCTTTTGATCTCCTGGACGCCAGTCTTTGTATGCCGTTTCTAAAGCAAGGCCGGTTTCTTTGGATAATACCGGCTGAAATTCACGCCAAATGCTGACGCTGTGTTTGGTTCCACCGCCAATATTAAATACCATTGAGCCATTGTTTTTGACGGCTTCGTATGCTTTGAGATAGGCTTGAATGAGATCTTCTACCCATAGTAAATCGCGTACTTGCTTGCCGTCACCGTAAATCGTAAACGGTTTTCCTTTCAACGCGGCAATGGCGAACCACGCGGCCCAGCCTTGGTCTTCTACCCCGAATTGACGCGGACCGTAGATGGCGCTTTGGCGGAATACGACGGTTTTTAAGCCGTAAATACGGGAATAATCGCGTACATATTGGTCCGCGCAGCCTTTGGAACATCCATAGGGGGAGTGAAAATCGAGTGGAAAGGATTCATCGATGCCCTCAGGATAGTCTTCATAATAATAACGGGTTTCGTTTTCGGCGATGCGAATGTGTTCCATACCGCCGTAGACTTTGTTGGTGGAAGCAAATATCAAAACAGGGGGGGAATCGAGCTGGCGAAGGCTCTCCAATACATTAAATGTGCCCAAGGCATTGATATTAAAATCCAACCGGGGTTCTTTTACAGAGGTGGTTACCGCTACCTGGGCGGCCAAATGATAGACCGCGTTCACGGGGGGATTGGAATGCAGCAGGGCATCCGTTTCGGCCTGCTGCCGGATATCGCAATGGGCAAACCGGAGTTGCGGGTAGGTTTCTTGCAGCCATGACAGGTTGTGTTCAGAACCGCGGCGCGATAAATTATCCGCTACGATGACTTCTTCCCCCTGCGATAGTAAATAAAATGCCAAGTTGGAACCGATGAATCCGGCTCCGCCAATGATTAAATGTTTAGCCATTATTGCTTACGGTCTGCCTTTTGCTGGTTTGTTGATCGTGCGACATGCTATTTCCTCATCGATTTATCGATTTGAGAAAACAAGTATACTGTGCAGTCTTTAGAAAACAGGCATACTATAATTTTGAACATCAGTGGATGTAAGTGCAATCAATACACGAAACCGTAGAATTAGGTAAACATGAATCAGAAAAAAACCTTTTCTCATGTGGATGAGATGGGGAACGCATCCATGGTGGATGTAGGGGCTAAACCGGTGAGTTGCCGTACGGCTGAAGCGCAGGGCAGGATTTATATGCATCCGCAAACCATACAAGCCATTCAAGATCAGACCGTTCCCAAAGGGGATGTGCTTTCGGTGGCGCGTATAGCGGGAATTCAGGCGGCCAAGCGTACGGATGAATTGATTCCTCTCTGTCATTCGCTGCCGTTGGATGTCGTCTCGGTGGCGTTTACAGTCGAAGAGGCATCGGTTTTGATTTCGGCAACGGCAAAGTGTTCAGCCCGAACCGGCGTGGAAATGGAAGCGCTAACGGCGGTAAGCGTAGCAGGTTTAACCATTTACGATATGTGTAAAGCCGTTGATAAAAATATGAAAATAGGTGAGATATCACTGGTACGAAAAACAAAGGAGGAACTAGCGGGTGCTTGACATTAAGTTAATTCGGGAAAAAACAGATTGGGTGCGGGAACAACTGCGGCGGCGAGATCCGGGCATTTCGCTGGATGCGATTGTGGAAATGGATAGCAAACGCAGAAGCCTGCAAGCCGAAACCGATAATATGAAAGCCGATCAAGGCAAAGTTAATAAAGAAATCGGCGAACGCAAACGCAATAAAGAAAACGCGGATGATTTGCTTGAGCAAATGAAATCGATCGCGCAAGAAGTAAAGCAAAAAGAACGCGAACTGAAGGAAATTGAGGAAACGCTTTACCATAAAGTTTCGGAATTGCCCAACCTGCCGCATGAATCGGTTCCTACCGATATGGATAAGAAGAATAATCAATTGGTGCGCAGTTTCGGCGAAAAGAAAGAACTTGGATTTGAACCGAAAAACCATTTGGAACTAGGGAAACTTCATAGTCTGTTTGACTTCGAGCGGGGAGCCAAAATCGCTGGCTCGCAGTTTCCGCTTTACACCGGCTGGGGCGCGGAATTGGAATGGGCGTTGTTGACCTTTATGCGCGAGCAACACCGTGAGAAAGGCTATAAGGCGATTTTTCCTCCATTGTTGCTGAACTATCAGACCACCTTTACATCCGGTAACTTGCCCAAATTTGCCGATCAACTCTACAAATGCGAAGAAGACGGCTTTTATGTGCTGCCTACCAGCGAAGTACCGATGACCAGCATGTACCGCGATGAAATATTGAACGAAGACGATCTTCCATTATATTTTACCGCGCAAACACCGTGTTTTCGCCGGGAAGCGGGTACCTATGGCACGGAAGAACGCGGGTTGGTGCGGGTGCACCAATTTAACAAAGTTGAAATATACAAATACGCAACCCCGGAAACGTCGTATGATGAACTGGAGAAGATTGTGGAAGATGCAGAAGATATTCTGCAAAAGTTGGAAATCCACTACAACGTTATGCTGCTGGTGACGGGGGATATCGGGCAGCAATCGGCAAAAACGTATGATATTGAAGTATGGCTGCCGGGGCAGAACGCCTATTATGAAGTCTCCTCATGCAGCAATTGTGAAGACTATCAGGGTCGCCGGGGAAATATCCGCTACCGGCCCAAAGGCGGCGATCAAAAACCGCGTTATGTTCACACGCTCAATGGTTCCGGCCTGGCAACACCCCGGTTGATGGTTTCGATTTTAGAAAACAATCAGCAGGAAGACGGCAGCATTGTGATACCGGAAGCGTTGCGGAAATATTTGGGTGGTAAAGAAAAACTGGTACCGGGAGAATCATGAAGATAACCGTTTTACTGTTCGCGCAACTGCGTGACGCGGTTGGCGGCAGCGAGATCGAATTGGAAGTCAACGGTGATACCGTTGAGGACGCATTGCAAACCTTGCGGGGAAAATATCCCGCGGCTGCCAATCATCTGGAACGGGCGCAAACCGCCTGGAATGAAGAATATTGCCGCCCAGATACCCCTTTGCAGGATGGCGGGACGCTGGCGTTGATTCCACCGGTGAGCGGAGGTGGAAGATGATCCGCATTCAGCAAGAGGATTTTTCGGTTGACGAAGTGGTATCGCATCTTGAAGGCGAGGGCGTGGGCGCGGTTGTAACATTCACCGGTTCGGTGCGCGGAACCAGTAAATCCGGCAAGGAAGTGGTTTGTGTGGAATGGGATGTATACGAACCCATGGCCCGTAAAGAGATGGAAGCCATTCGCGCAGACGCGCTGCAAAAGTATGGTTTAAAAAACGCCGCTGTGGTGCACCGCCGCGGCAAACAAATGCCGGGAGATCATTTGGTGCTGATCGCCACCGCGTCGGGACACCGCAAAGAAGCGTTTGAGGCCTGCGCGTACATCATGGATGAGATTAAAAAGCGTGCCCCCTTATGGAAAAAAGAAGTCTACCCGGACGGCAGCAGCCAATGGATTGAGGGGTGAGTTCATGAATCATCCTATAGAAAATTTTTAGTTATTGACTGACGTTACGCAAAAGGGAATAGAAAGTTCATGTTGAAATTGAAGTCTATTGAAAGCCCTTTAATTTTCAGTACGACTATCGTCTTCTCCCTTTGGGAGAAGATAAGAGATGAGGGCGAAGAGAGCGATTGCTCCCTACGACTCAGTAGCGTACAAAAAGGGGATTGTCTTCCTAAGCCCTCACCCCTACCCTCTCCCGGTGGGCGAGGGCGATAGATACAGCGGGAGATTAGAATAACGAGCATATCATTACGTATGCGTAACATGAGTTATTGAAACAAAAACGGGTTGAATCATCCATCCCACTTTTGGAAGTATATCAGTATGGATAATCCGTTTATGAGAATTATTCTTTTGATTCGGATATAGATGTACTGATCATCGTAAAAGAGATTGATGTAACTACGAGAAAAAAATAAGCGAAACCGCATGGGAAATTGGCTTTGAACATGATGCATTTATCCATACGGTGGTTATGACGGAATATGAGGCTAAGATAAGCCCGAAAATATCCTCTTTATTTATGCAAAGTGTCTTTAAAGAGGATGTGTTACTATGAATCCAGAAGAATCTTTGTAGCCTTTTCGGGTTTCCAAACGTTATAAATGTAATTTGTCTGAAACGTTATAGGAGTTCAATATGAAATTCGTTCATCTATTTATTGCCTTATTTGTTTTTGCCGCCCAATCCTTCGCGCAAGATACCTATCTCTTGCGCAATCAGTTTAAACAAGGCAAGGAAGTCTATTACAAAGCCGCTCTTGGGTCGGAAGGCGTGACGCGGGCGGCGGGCGCGGAACGGGAAACCGCCAATACAATTCATGTGTTGATGGCGTTTCATACAGATACCGTAACGGAAAGCGGCAAAGCCAATCTGTCTATGAAGATTCTGGATTTGGATATGGAAAATCCGCTATCCACTTCCGGAACAAAGCCGAATTTAAAAAAACTGTTGGGCTTAGGGGATACACCCCTACGTTTAACTTTAGACCCATTGGGGCGGGTGATTCATTCGCCATCACTAAGCGGGAACGTAAACGGTCCCGGCTCCGGTGCCAATCAACTCACCGAACAAATCCCGTGGCTTTTTTGCCCGGAAGAGGAAGTGAAAAGCGGTGATTCATGGCATCAATCCCGCGAAGTTCCGATGACCGGCGCGTCCAAGCCGATTATCGCGAACACGACCTATACCTTGGATTCCGTAGAGGAAGAAGAGGGAAAAACAATTGCCGTAATCAAAACGGTGACTGAAATTAGCGAAAAGGATATCGAAGTTGATCCGTTTAAGAATCAACAAGCGGGAGCGAATTTGGTTTTCAATTTCACCTTTAAAAATTATGATCTGCGCACCGAAGGAACCATCCGTTTCAATATGGATGACGGGCATATCATCAGCAAGGAAGAAGAAGGAACAATGGTGCAAGAAATGGAAACGGATATGAATATTGACGGTGCGGATTTTCCATCGAATGTTGTTAATTCGTTTGCACTTACTACAGTGGCTGAATATATGGAATCACTTCCTGAACAGGAAGAAAAGGCATCAACACCGGATTCATCGAATGAATGATCAACCCAAAGAGGCATTAGAACAAACGGGTTCGGAACAAGAGCGTTTTCCAAACCCAACCCTTGCAATTGTCCGTGGATTGATTGGCATGGCAGTTGGGGGAGTGCTGGGTGTCGTTGGGTTCAACTGGATTGTGCGGCAAGGATTCTATGCCATTATATTACCGGGAATGTTAGCGGGTGCGGGCTGCCGCGTCTTAGCCCCCCGCCGGCTGCTTATCTTATCCATTGTTTGCGCGGTATTTTCGGTAATCCTTGGGTTGTATGCCGAATGGCAGGCCTTTCCCTTTACCAGAGATAACAGCCTGATGTATTTCATCACCCACATTCATCAACTCAAACCCATTACGTTGATTTTGATCGGGCTTGGTGGATTTTTCGGCTTTTGGATAGCGGATCGAAGATAATACCGCTTCAATGAAATAATATGCGGTGTGCGGTACCGGCTGGAAGCCGATGCTCCCCTTTTATGGAGGAATCACACAGAATTTATTTGAATCCGTATAAGGTTACGCGGCGCTGATTGTCGGGACCAGCAGTTCGGCGCCCATTTCTTGGTAGGTTTTGCGCAGGTTCTCCAGCATTTCGTCATCTTCATACACACCGATAATCGCGCCGCCTGATCCGGCAAATTTGGTGTGGGCGCCAATTTCCCGGCCGCGCATGACCAGGTTTAAATCATTTGGACGCAGATTGTATAGGGTGGCTCTGAGGTCGAAATTTTGATCCATCAACTCGCCGAGTTTCTCTTTGTGTCCGCTAATCAAGGCATCGCGGGCTTCTTGGGCAAAACCGGCGAAGGTTTTCATTGCGTCCACTACTATTCTATCTCCCCCATCGAACCGTTCCCGAATGTTGTTGTGAAATACTTCCGAACCTTCGCTGAGGGTTGAGTCGTAGGCAATAAATATATTCGGTAAAAAGTTGGGCTCAATCGGTTCGTACCGTCCATGGCCGTTGGCTTTGAAATACTCCTCCTCAAAATCCATAAACACCATGTCTTCATATACTTGAATGACACGGTCCTGCAATCCCGCCCCGATTCCCAGTTCATCTTTCTCGGCAGCCAAAATGATGTTGGGTTGGATCTCTTTGGGGATGCTGACGTCAAAGTAAATCATCAAAGCGCGCAGGGTGGCGGTGATAATGGCGCTGGAGCCTGCCAGTCCCACCCGTCCGGGAATGTTGGATTCGTATTCAATCGTGAAATTGCGGTGGGACAGGGAAAGGCCTTCCTGATCGCAGTAGTCGGCAAACTGTTTGATGATGGCCCGAATCAGCCTTACGCCGCCGTAATATCCTTGCAGTTTGACGCCTTCGCGTAAATCGTCGATGGAACTCCATACCGGTTTGTCGATAGCTCCGGGTTTAATTTGCAAATTGGCGGAAGGGTAACA
>CAYVAZ010000051.1:0-20539 GCA_964449065.1 uncultured bacterium | reverse complement strand
CTGAAGATACAGAATCTCGTGTCATACGTGAACCAGGAAAATACGGTTATAAACTCCGATCAACTACACTTGAACATGAACATGAACCAGAAACTGATATAACTGATATTACTGATTCAGATAATGATTTATCTGTAACATTGTCACAAGACGAATCTACACGAGTTCAACGCGAACAAAAATTATATAACTTACTTGTTGAATGGCTTCGTGCTAAAGATTATTATGCGAAAGAAACTTCCCAAGCAAAAAAGGGAGGTATTTGGGGCAATCCAGATGCAGTTGGTATTAGAGTGGAAGATAGTATTAGCGGTATCTCATATTTTGAATTAATTACTATCGAAGCTAAAATTTCAAAAAAAGACTGGCGAAAATTTTTTTTTGAAGCTGTATCACATAAAAGATTTGCTGATCGGGCATATTTTGCCTTTAGTTATCCTTCCGATGAAACTGTTGTATCACAAATAGATGATTTTTCTGAACTCCGCGAATATGGTGAAAAATATAGAGTTGGGATTCTTGTTGTTTTCATTGAACCTGAAAAGTATGCCCAATTATCGAACTGTTCATCCGCTTCTAATATGGAGTTGTCATTAGAAGATGTAAAAGTTGAAGAAGTGTGGCCTGCAATTTATGATCCTGTCTCACCCTTCACACGTGATCGCTTTCTTAGAGAAGTGTTGGATATAAATGGGATGAAAGATTTACACGCTTTTGGAGATTAATATATTTGTTCAGCAAGTATCAGGCTGTTCCTCTACCCTTGCTGTAAAACTCAAATACGTTCCATTTCCATTTTATCAATCGGTTTCAACTCCCTGCATGAAAGTTTTATGCTGCGAACTCAAAGGCAGACTTCGCTTGCCTTTGCCACCCGTCACCTGTCCTTTGCCACCCGTCTAAACATCCCGCCAGCGGTTTACGTGGAACACAATGTTGAAGCGGGCCGCTGCACGCTTGATCATATCGTCACTTGAACAGGTTATCATTAAATGATAACCTGTTCGTTATGAGCAAAGGAAAGCGGGACCATAGTCTGGACCACCTTTTAGAGTTGAATGGGCAGACGTTGTTCATCGATCATAAACATTATGTCCGGTTTGTCGTGCGGGAGATCAAGCCGACACCGGAAAAGCCCCACGGTCTAAACTATTCGTTGACATTGCATGGTGAACATGGAGAACGGCTGGTTGGATTTGACAACGCTCATCCTGTAAAGCCCACGAAGGGACCGAGCGGGAAGAAAAGAAAGAAACAAGATCATAAGCACAGACTTCGTACGGTCAGACCCTATGACTACAAGGATGCGGAAACGCTTTTGGTGGATTTTTGGGACGAAGTCGATGCCGTTCTCAAAGAAAGAGGGGTAAAAACATGAAGACACTTTTGATTGGAATTGCAAGTTATGAGGACATGAAAGAACGTACATTGCAGATTGCGCGAGGTCAACGCAAAGTAAAGCGCGGTGAACCTAAAGTTTGGTTTACGTCGATTGAGAGTTTTGCAAAGGTTTTATCGGAGAAGAATAGGGCTTTGTTGACGCTGATACATGAGCACCAGCCGCAGTCATTGACCGAGCTTGCAAGGCTTTCGGGCAGGGAAAAATCCAATCTTTCCCGCACGCTGAAGACCATGGAACATTATGGTCTTGTTTCTATGAAAAGAGGACCGGGAGGCAGTGTAGTTCCCCGTGTGCCTTATTCGCGTATAGAGATTAATTTGGCCCTCTCAGGCAGGAATGAAAGTGTTCATGCCGCGTATTGAAGTCCCAATTGGACGGTCGAGTGGCAAGGGTAAGGCCGTTCCTCTACCCTTGCTGTAAAACTCAAGTACTTTCCATTTCAATTTTATTAATCAGAATCAACTCTCTACTTAAAAGTATCATGCTACGAACGCAAAGGCAAACTTCGCTTGCCATTGCCATCCGTCCGTCCATAGGGTTGCAACCACGAATGCACGCCAATACACGCGAATAATGCAAACCGTAGGGTGGGTCGCGCCATTCTGACCCACCGCTCACGCAAGCGATAACTTGGGAGGGCGAGGCTCCCGCCGAGCCACGAATAACGCAGCAACAATCCGCTCTTATTTTAAATATCGTAATAGAATCGCGTTCAAAAGTATGCTCGTTTTGAGGAGCATCGGCTTCCAGCCGGTGCGTGAATGAAATGGCATGAATCAGAGCATTTTTTTTGGAAATCGGTATAGATATACCAAACACAACGATTGAACGCTACAATCTTCACATAAAGGATGAAGAATGAAAGACTATCATATCAACGTATTTTACAGCGAAGAAGATGAAGGATACATCGCTGATATCCCTGACTTAAAATATTGCTCTGCTTTTGGAGAAACACCGGAAGAAGCATTGCATGAAGTGCTGATCGCAAAAGAAGCATGGATAGAAGCCGCACAAGCGAATGGAAAACCCGTCCCACCGCCCCAATTTCGCCCGGTCATCTATCAAGCGGTGTGAAATGAATAACCAAGCTTCAAGGGAAGATACAACTTACTCTTGCCACCCGCCTGCCTTTGCCCGCCTTCATGTTAATCCCAAATACTTTTTAATATGTTTAGCCAATTTTTCTTCGATTTCCCGGTGGCGGGGTACAGGCTGCTTTTGCCCGGTTTGGGGATTCATATAGATATCATGATTGGAACCGTGACGGACAAATACACATCCGGCTTTCTTCAACTCTTTGATGAACTGCCCGCGCTTCATAACGCAATAACTTTGGTTTGATAATCTTCCGGAACATCATCAAGCACCATCAATTGATACGCGTCTTTGATGTTCTCTTCCAACTCTTCCAGCGTTTCACCCTGCGTCATAATTTCAGGGTGCTCTTTAATTTTCCCAAGCCAAAATTTCTCTTCTTTCCAATAAATCATGGTCAAATTATCCATTTCAACCTCTTATCATCATAGCCTCACGGTCTTTTTGTGCCCAAGGCTTAAGGAACGCTGTTTAATGTAATCCCAGTGGGCAAGATACGGTTTTGCCTATCCTTCAATTAAACTAAAAACATCCCGCCAGCGATTCCCGTGAAATACTCTTTTTTGTCTAAACCGGGATACCCAAAATGAAAGGATAAGCGGGATGCAGCACCGCGCCATTATCCTGAATATCCTGCCAATCCTGACCATCCTGCTTTGGACAAGGAGCGCCTTAATCCCCACTATGCCACCCATTCCCAACTCTCTTTTTCTATTTGTAAGGCAATTGGAGTTGTTTAATATGATCTTCTTCAATTTGTTCAAATTCGGGATCTTTGTGGACAAGTGTTGCCTTCTTCCATTTTGCAAGTGCTGCGATACAACAGTCGGCAAATGACATTCTATTCGTTGCTTTTAATTCTCCAATTAATGTCGTTAAATTTGAATCCAGTGGTTCTTGTACGACTGCCAAATCGTTCAACATTTTTAGACGTTCTAAAGCACGTTTTTCCCCTTGGTTTTGCCATGTAACATAAAATATTTCTATGGTGCTGACGATTGAAATATAGATGTTGATTTCATTTTTTAATGATTTTCGTAAAAGGTCTTTAACCGTTTCAACACCTTCTTCTTTATCGATGAGAGCAATCAAAGCTGACGTATCTAAAACGTATGCTACCATAATTCTAAATCTTTTTTTCTTTCCTCTAACAGCGCTTCAAGAAGATCACCAGTGCCTGACCCTTCCAGTTTTTCCATTGCTTCGAGAGCTTTTTTCCGTCTCAATTCTGCCTGTTCCAATTGAGAATCATCAATTTGGACGGTCATGCGTGTGTCAGAAGGCAACTTCAATGATTGCAAACGGTTTTGTAATTCCGAAAGTGTAACATGCTCAAACGTTGGCATCTCTGATATCTCCTTTTTCTTTTATCTTACATGTTGGTTTTCATCTCGCTCATAATGGTCAATTATAGCAATATACGCTTCTTTTTCAAAATATTTATATAACAGGCCGGGTGGCAAGGGTAAGGCTGTTCATCTACCCTTGCTGTAAAACTCAAATATGTTCCATTTCAATTTTATCAATCAGAATCAACTCACTGCATGAAAGTTTCATGCTGCGAACTCAAAGGCAGACTTCGCTTGCCTTTGCCACCCGTTCAGAATGAAGGGATGAGCGGGATGCAGCGCTGCGCCGTCATCCTGAATATCCGGCACATCCTGAACATCCTGATACAGACAAGAAGCGCCTCAATCTTACCCTTGCCACTCATCTGTAATCGAAGAGAGATAATCTAAGGCAATTCCATTCTTGTATGTATAACACGCAGAATTTTGATTGTATCACCATCAATATGATAGATCACATAATGACTCTTGTAGATATAGCATCGTGTGTTCTTCCTTGCTGGTTTGCCCAACTTGGGATTATCCAGTAAGCGCTCAAATGAATCATATAGACCACCCAAGTAACGTTCTGCCTGTGTCTCTCCGAAATTGATTACGGTGTAAGTATATATCCCGATAAGGTCAGCTTGAGCACGGTCTGAAAGACTATACTTCATTTTTCATTTCGGCTTTGGCTTCTTCTATGATTTCAGCCATCGTCTGTTTTGGGGCTATCCCGCTTGCCATTGCCTC
This sequence comes from uncultured bacterium, assembly GCA_964449065.1. Lineage (GTDB taxonomy): Bacteria > Hinthialibacterota > Hinthialibacteria > Hinthialibacterales > Hinthialibacteraceae > CAYVAZ01. Next base: position 15,958 of record CAYVAZ010000051.1, on the reverse strand, counting down.
ATCAATCTCACGATCAAGCACGGCATTCTTTTCATCATCGGTCAGGCTGTCCCATAGGGCTACATCTTCATCGGTGGGTTGTGCCATTGAAGTGAAACGGATGTGAGAAATATCCAGGGTTTCAATTTTGTTCATAATTCTAAATTATAACAGAAAACGCTCCATTCCCAAACATCCCATCTTTGGTTTCTGTAGAAGACTCTGTTTTGTCTGAATCGGGATACTCTGGATGATTGAATAGGGTCGGGTGGCAAGGGGAAGGCTGTTCGTCTACCCTTGCTGTAAAACTCAATCATTTATTGATGCCATTGCAATTTTATCAATCAGAATCAAATCCCTACTTAAAAGTATCATGCTGCGAACGCAAAGGCAGACTTCGCTTGCCTTTGCCACACCTCCAGGAGAAAATAAGCGATGAGGGCGAAACGTATTTTATGGCTCTCTTCTCCCTTTTTGAATTTTGCAAGTAAATATAGTATAATTCGTTTATAGGAAGGGAAATTGTGGAACGCATTGATAAGCCAATTCGGATGTCTGGTCATGCATTGCAACAAGCACAATACCGTGGTACGAATGAGGTGGATGTAATCAATGCAATCCGATCGTCTGAATGGAAGCAGGCAGAACAAGATCGTTTAGAATGCCGCATGAATATTCCTTATAATAAAGAATGGAACGGTACAGTTTATTCAACTCAGCAAATACGTCCTATTTTTGTTGACGATGAAAAAAAGATTACAGTGGTCACGGTTTATACGTACTATTTTTAATGGTGAAAGGAAAATCGCATGATTATCACTTATGATGAAGAAGTGGATGCTCTCTATATCCGTTTTCATGAAACCACAGTCACCACCAAACATTTAACCGAAGGCATCGCTGCTGATTATGATCAAAACGGAAAATTAGCCGGAATCGAAATATTGGATGCCATGAAGCATTTTAAGGATCAGAATGTGCTGAAACAGGTGGTGCTTGAGAATGTGGCTTGGAGCCATTCATGAATTACCGTATTTACCGGAAGAAGCGCTGCATGAAACGCTGATCGCAAAAGATGCATGGATAGAAGCTGTGCTGTCGAGTAATCTCATGTTTTCCACATAGTTTAGTTTTATTTTTGGTCGGGTGGCAAGTGGAAGGCCGTTCGTCTACCCTTGTTGTAAAGCTCAAAAATGTTCCATTTCCATTTTATCAATCAGTATCAACTCACTGCATGAAAGTTTTATGCTGCGAACGCAAAGGCAGACTTCGCTTGCCTTTGCCACCCGTCCAGGATGAAGGGGTGAGTGGGATGCAGCGCTGCGCCGTTATCCTGAATATCCGGCACATTCTGACCCTCCTGATTCACACAAGAAGTTTCACAATCTTACCCCTGCCACTCATCTGTAATCGAAGAGTATCGTAGATGGGTGCGGTCGTTTTGTGTCACCCTGCGCACTATTCATTACGCAGTTTATTTTGGATATATTTTTTCATCATCTCATAGATATCTTTTTTATCGCCTTCTTTTCTCAAACCCAGGGCAACCACCACCACCACGACCCGGTCTTCAATAATTTTGTAGATGATTCGGTACCGCTGTCCCACAGCCCGAAGAGACCGCAATTCTCTCAATGGTCCTGTGAGTTGTTTGCCGATTTGGGAAGGATTCTGCTTGAGTTTGTCAATCCGCTGAAGTATTTTGGCTTGCGTTTTTCTGTCCAACCGTTTCAAGTTTTCTGCCGCATGTTTCGTGATAACGATCCTATACATGGAATTCTTTTTTGAGAGCCTCCAAATCCACTACTTCATCATTCTGCAACTGACGTAAACCCTTCTTTACATCTGAGTAAGCGGCTTCATCTGAAAGGATTTCTAACGTTTCCGTAATGGCTTCATAGGTATCCCAGCGAAGAATTGCAAACCTATTTTTCCCCTGATCCGTTACTGAAATGGTATCTTCATTCGAAAATTCGTCTTCCAATGAAGTCAACTTCTCTTGGGTTTCTGAAATAGACATGTGTTTAATCATCGCATCCTCCAGATCAAGGGTACCTTCAATCGTGCAAAAAACCAAGCCTATTTTGACAGGGGCTGACCAGTCGGGTGGCAAGGGGAAGGCCGTTCGTCTACCCTTGTTGTAAAACTCAATCATTTATTGATGCCATTTCAATTTTATCAATCAGTATCAACTCCCTGCATGAAAGTTTATGCTGCTAACGCAAAGGCAGGCTTCGCTTGCCTTTGCCCATCCCGTTCTTTGCCACCCGTCCAAACATCCCACCAGCAAGTTTATGTGGAATATTCTATCTTGCCTGAACCGGAATACTCAGGATGTCCTTATTTTCCAACTCCCCATTCCCGACTCCCTATCAACGAACACTGTTCACGCAATCCCGTTGGGCAAGACACGGCTTTGCCCTTCCTGCAAAAGAAGGGGTGGCTTGGTGGGGATAAAAGGAAGGATTGGGGTAGACTTCAACTTCTTGATGCAACCCTCTTGATAAAATTGATCAGAATATCCTTGCCGAACATGATGTGAAAGAGCGGCTTCCAGTAGAAGCAGTCGGTTTGTAAAACAGTGTACAGTTTGCCGGAAAATAAGCCCGTATGAACCTAAAACGGTTTTAAGATGATTTGTAAGATTTGTCTGGTTTTCTCTGTTATTTTGTGTCTGTCCGATTCACAATATCCCGGCACCCATACGATTTCATTGCCGTGGCACAACAGCGGCATGGTTTCCCGTTCTTCCTTCGTGGCTTTGCGCTCTTGCAGAATCTTCTTTAACTTTTTCGACCCGCTCATTCCCAAAGGCTGAATGGCGTCGCCCTCTCTGCGACTTCGGATATACAAACCGTGTTTGACTTTCTCATAATCAATGCGAATGCGGAAGCGGTTGTCATTTTCCAACGGGATGACATTGCCGGGAAGGATTTCGGTTTCTACCGCGACATGAAATTCCGGGGATACCGTTTTTCCTGGAATACGAATTTCAACGATACCGTCAATGGATTTGCTCGGTTCCTTTGGGCTTATATAAAATTGATCATACCGGCGGAACAAATAGAAGGTTTCATTGATGGGGAACTCTTCCTGCGGTTTTTCCCTGTTGAGCATATCCACCATTCTTTCAATCACGGCATACGAGGGATCGACTTGAAACGATTGCAGCCAACGGCGTAAATACCTTCTTTGTTCCGCTTTGGTCAGCGATTGGAAATGGAGTCTATTTGCCGGCGCTTCTTGGGTTCCATCACCGATTCTTTTTGTCAGATGATTGAGATGAACATCCCAATAGTCTTCTTCATCTTTGCAGATCGATGCCAAATGAAACAACGAGTCTTCCACGTTAGGATTGTAATTGGATTGAAGATACGGAATCAGGTGTTTCCGGATGGAAACGCGGGTGAACTGCTCGTCTTCATTCATCGAGTCTTGGCGGAATGGAATCTTGTTTTGTTCCGCGTACGCCAAGACCGCGGCGCGCGGATGGCACAAGAACGGACGCATGACGGTCTGACCATCCATCGTACAAACCGGCCAGATTCCAGCCAGGCCTGACAGTCCGCTGGAACGCATCAGGCGGTGCAGCACCGTTTCGGCTTGATCGCTTTTGGTGTGCCCGGTGGCAATGGCATCAAAATTCAATTCTTCCGCTGTGTTTGTCAAGAGTTTGTAGCGCAGTATGCGGGCTTCTTCTTCCACATTGCCGGATTGAACGGCTTGGATGTCATCCTGTTCAAATCGGCGGACGGTAAGGGGGATGTTATAATCGCGTGTGCGTTGAATTACGAACGTTTCATCCTGCTGCGATTCCTCTCCCCGCAAACCATGATTGACGTGGCAGGCGTAAAGCGAAAACTCTTCCATCTCACTTAGATGATAAAGAACATCCAAAAGAACGCTGGAATCCACTCCGCCCGACACGGCTGCCAAGATTTGTTTGTTGCGCAAGGATAGATTCTGGGATGTAAGATAGCGCCTTACGGCATCGACAAACTGGAATGAAAAAGGATTGAGTTTCATTTTTCTGTGACGAGATGTACCGTTTTTGATTAGCATAACATGAAGGGGGTGTTCTGAAGAGAAATGCAGGAAAAAAGATTGACGTATATTAGTGTTCTCTCTTGAGGATGAAATCGATGATCTGATACAACGAGTCCAAACAGTCCGATTCACCGGTATAGTCTTTTAAGTGATCCAAACAGGCCCGGGCTTTATTGCCGTACCGTTCGCCGGCGGCATGCGCGTATTCAATCGAACCGTTTTCTTTCATCGCTTGCAGCAGCCATTGGCTCTTTTCCTCGACGGAATCGCTGTTCGATACGATCGTCTTTGCCTCTTTGTTGTGTTCATACAAATGAATAAGGGGTAAGGTGACTTTGCCGTTGCGCAAGTCTCCGCATTTTTCTTTTCCTAATGTATCGGTCGCGGCGGTATAATCCAGCACATCATCGGTGATTTGAAATGCCATCCCCAACGCGTGGCCGAACTCATGAAATCGCTGGATTTCCGGCTTATCCAATTCGCTGAATTCCGCGCCGGCCGCGCATGCCGCTCCCATTAACGAAGCGGTTTTATTTTCAATCATTTCCAAATAACCGGATTCACTGAAATTCGCTTCGGTTGAGAACCGCAGTTGTTTGATTTCGCCCAAACACATCTGACCGGTCGCTTGGGTTAATAATTTTTGAGCGGGAATGGATTCGCTGGCCAGCAACAGTTTGAATGCTTTTGAGAATAAAAAGTCACCCAGCAGTACCGAAACCGAATTGCCCCAACCGCCGGCAATGGATTGGATTCCCCGGCGCATGGGTGCCTGGTCAATGACATCGTCGTGAATCAAGGTGGCGAGATGAACCAGTTCGACCGCGACGGCGACTTGATGAACCGGTGTCCCCTTTTTGCCGCATGCCCCGGCGCAAAAGAGAGTTAACGCGGCCCGTATCCATTTGCCTTCGGTTTGCAGAAGATGGCGGGCAATTTGATCGGCCACTTCTACCCGGAATTCTTTCGGGAGATAGGAACTGTCTCCCTGCATTAATTCTTCAATGTAATTGCGTTCCGCCGTTGCCAAAATGGTCTCTTGATATAAGGATTGAGTATCACGAAGTTCATGAACAATGGGGAGAAATAAACGTTCCAATGAAATAGTTCCAGTTGCAATTTTTTCTTTGGTCTCTGCGGATGCGGTTGTCATAAAAACCCTTCGGCCCATCTATTTAATTGATGCAAATTAATTGATGCAAAACGCAAGCATTCTATATGCAGAGAGGCCATCCGGCAATTGACTCAGATGGTTTCATCCGCTTTCCTTCATTTTGCAACACGTTTCATTCTATTCTCTATTCTGAAGTAATAGTGTCAAGACAAGATGGGTACCCTTGCCGAACCAATTTATCCCGCCAAAATCTTTTTCATAACGATGGAGTGAAGGAATTGGAATGGGAATACCTTTATTGACCTATCAAGAATCGTTGCGTGTAATTGAAAACACTGTAAAACCACTGCCATCACTGGAAATATCGTGGCGGGAGGCATTGGGATGTACGCTAGCGGAAGATATTCGCGCGGTTGAAAATGTTCCTGCTTACGATAATTCCGCGATGGATGGGTTTGCGGTTCAAGCGAAAGATACAGAGTCCGCAAATGAAGAAAATCCAGTGCGTTTGAAAGTGGTAGAGGAGATTTTCGCCGATAAATTTTATCCTCAGTTAAGGGTGGAGGCAGGGTGCGCGGCAAAAATTATGACTGGCGCTCCGGTACCCAAGGGGGCGGATGCTGTAGTGATGGTTGAAAAAACCCGTTCAGACGGTCAAAGTGTGGAACTATTTCAACCGGTAAGCAAAGGGGAAAATATCCGTATAGAAGCGGAAGAAATACGGCGAAATACAATCATCCTGCCAAAAGGAATGCGGATCGGCAGCGCGGAAAAGGGGCTGCTTGCCTCACAGGGCATCGTAAACGTACCGGTGCGAACCAATCCAACCGTTGCCGTTTTGCCGACCGGCAATGAGTTGGTCGAGCCGGAAGAGAAAACCGAAAGCGCTCAAATTCGCAACGTAAATGCGTATACGCTCGAAGCCGAGTTGAACGCGTTTGGCTACGGAACGGTATTCTTGGGAATTGGGAAAGATGATAAAGAGCAGTTGCGTGAATTGATTCAGAAGGGACTGCTTGAAGCGGATGTGTTGTTAACTTCAGGCGGGGTCTCAGTGGGTGAGAAAGATTATTTACCCGCGCTGCTGCAAGAAATGGAAATGAATATCCTGTTTCATAAAGTGGCTGTAAAACCGGGAAAACCGCTATTGTTCGCCGAAAAAGCTGGAACATATGTTTTTGGTTTGCCGGGAAATGTCGTCTCCACCATGGCAGCCTATCATCTGTTTGTGAAACCGGCATTGCGTTTATTGTGCGGCCGGACGGATTGGAAAAATCCCTCGTGGTTTTGCCGGGCGGGGGCGGAGTGGAAAAATCCGGGAGGGCGGACGAATTTTATCCGTTGTTCTCTGCATCACTCGCCGACGGGGCTGCCTATTGCGATCCACACGGGTAAGCAGGGATCCGGAATGCTGAGTTCGATGGTGGCGGCCGATGGCTTTATGGTGATCCCTGCCGATATTGATTTTGTGCAAGAACATCATGTTCTTGAGTTCATACCGACCAGAGTCACCTAAGAATATGCCGGAACTGCCTGAAGTGGAAACCGTCCGATTGGCGCTGTACCGGAATGTAGTGGGAAAGACACTGACCTGTATTCTCCATATCCGTCGTGATTATATTCGGTTTGGCGAGCGGAATTTGCGCGCGTTTCAACCCGCCATTTTGGAACGCGTGGAACGCAAAGGAAAATTTTTGTGTTTGCATCTTGCAAGCGGAATGGCATTGATGATTCATCTTGGTATGAGCGGCCGATTGCTTTTAGAGCCTTCAACGAGTCCTGCCGATCACCATAACCATGTGCGGATTTCTGTGGATGACGGCACGTGGGAAATCCGGCAGCGCGACCCACGCCGTTTTGGTTTCTTTGCCTTATTTTTGCCTGGTGAATTGGAACGCTTTACGTCTTGGATTACGCTCGGCCCCGATCCCTTTGAGTTGCAACCGAAACGGTTTTATGCCATCGTCCATTCCAGCAGGCGTCCCATCAAATCGTTGCTGTTGGATCAAAAAAAAGTAGCGGGCTTAGGAAATATTTATGTGGATGAATCCTTGCACCGTTGTAAAATTCATCCCCTACGATTGGCGGATTCCATTACGCCCATGGAAGCCCAGCGGTATGTCCGTATTGTGAAACGGGTTTTAAAAGAGGCGATAGAACAAGGGGGGACTTCAACGAACGATTACCGTCATCTGGATGGAACCTTTGGCGCCTTTCAACATTGGCTGCGGGTTTATCATCAAGAGGGGAAAGCATGCAAAACCTGCAAAACCAAAATCGAAAAAATTGTTCTCGCAGGACGGGGGACTCACTTTTGTCCCAACTGCCAACCACTGATGTAACCAGTGGTTCATCAAGGCTGACATGATGGGTGAATGCTTACCCATCCACATGAAATGAGTGGTTTCATTCATTCGCAAGCGTTAGCGCAGTGTTATACCCCCTTGCATAAGGGGGTGGAGCCGAATTTTCCGCGGGATATTGCATTGTTGAAAGCGCGCTTCGATTCCCCCTTAATCTAGGGGGGGGAACAACGAAAGACTCCTTAACAATGGGAGAATAAATTTACTTACCACCACTTCATTATTGAAAGACTACTAGTCTGAATATCGGGTATCATGTTCATCATGCATTTTAACATTTGCCGGCTTGTTTCCGAAAATCATTTGGTTTAAATAATGCTGATAACGCTTGGTGGTTTCCATTGAGGCGTCTGTAATGGAAATCTGCATTTCGTATTCGGATTTTTTGCCCCAAGACCAAAAACCACCATTCCGTTGAAAACAACTTTTGAATTCGACATCCAATTCAAATTCCCCGCCGTTACCACTCTCAAAGGCAAAACGTAATTGCCCTTTAGATGGAATGGGTACAGGCTGGTTACAACAGATGTGAAGGCTGTTGCAGCCAAAGCGAATAATCGTACCCTCGCTTTCTATCGGTGGTATTTGTCTACCATTTACATAGATAAAAGCAGGGATAGCAACATTGATTCGCGGTAACTGAGCTGCCGGATTCTGTTTCAGTTCAACCATATTCGTTCCTCCAACGAAGGAGATTTGGCATTCATTCACTACCTGTTGACAAACTGTGTGTAACCTGTTTACGCCAAACCTGCATGTTTCTCTATTGCATATATAGAGGAACTCAACCTAAATAACATCAGCATTTAATACATGTTAATATCGTATTTCTGACAATATAATATATCCAAGCGTAAGTTCAATCAAGCGTTTTTATTACTTTTTTTAAAGTTATACATTTTGACATAAAAGATTTTTGAATCGTTCAAAATCTTGCGGATATCCCCAATTCATGGCAAACCAATTTAAACCGAAATAAATCTTACTATCTTAATCAATTAGCAAAGAGGTGTGGTATAAGTATTTCAATGGGGAAAATCACCATTTTTACTGCGAACCACCGAAAATGGATAGTTTCTTTAACCTCGGTTATATTCTTCAACCTTTTTTTTTACCCGGTTCCCATTATCCTGATTTCATTAAAAAGACCCAAACCGATCCTGTAATAATAAAATGATGAACGAATCAATCGAAAATAAAATTATATTGCTTCGAAATGAAATTGCGCACCATGAATATTTGTATTATGTAAAGGCTCAGCCTGAAATCTCCGATCAGGAATTCGATAAACTACTGAAAGAATTGGAGGAAATGGAGGCAGAGTATCCGGAATACATTACGCCGGATTCCCCCACTCAGCGCGTTGGGGGGCAGCCGCTGGATGCGTTTGTTACGGTCAAACACCGGTTGAAGATGCTTTCCATCAGCAATACTTATTCACCGGAAGAAGTGAAAGAATTTCATCTCCGCATATCCAAAGATTTAAAAGATGAACCCAAATACATTATTCAGCCTAAGGTGGATGGCGTGGCAATTTCCCTTATATATAGAGAGGGAAGGTTGGAACGTGCCGTCACCCGCGGGGACGGTGAGCGGGGCGATGATGTTACGCAAAACGTGCGCACCATCCGGTCACTCACAACCAAGTTAAAAGGAGAGCCTCTGCCAAATTACCTTGATGTACGCGGGGAAATCTTTATGCCGAGAAGCAAGTTTGAAGACCTGAACCGTACACGCGAAAAAGAAGGCAAACCCACTTACGCCAACCCGCGCAATACCGTTGCCGGAACGCTGAAACTTCTGGACCCGAAAATGGTGGCGGAACGGCCGCTGGATTTGTTTGTCCATACACTGGGTGAGGTAGAAGGCGTCTCGTTTGACTCAGACTATGAGTTCATGCGGCAATTGGCGGATTGGGGTATGAAGGTTGTTCCGGATTATACACTGGTGGAAACGCTGGATGAGGTTTTAAAAACGGCGGGAGAGTGGGAGAAAAAAGTTAAACAACTGGAATTTGATGCCGACGGCATTGTTGTCAAGGTAAACCGCTACGCGCAGCGGGAAGAACTGGGGTATACATCCAAAAGCCCGCGCTGGGTGATTGCCTATAAATTCGCGGCGGAAGAGGCGGAAACCAAGTTAAGCAAGATACAACTCGGGGTAGGACGCACCGGCAAAGTCACCCCCCGCGCAATACTGGAACCGGTCCTGTTGGCCGGGACGACCATTCGCCACGCGACGCTTCACAACTTTGATGAGATTGACCGTAAAGACATTCGTGAGGGCGATCAAGTCATCATCCAAAAGGGTGGAGAGATCATTCCGCAGGTAGTACGGGTGTTGAAAGACAAACGCGATGGCTCTCAAAAACCCTACAAATTGAAACCGGAATGTCCATCTTGTGGCAGCGAGATTGTCCGGGAAGGGGAGGATGTGGATTACCGCTGCATCAACCTCAACTGCCCGGATCAACTGAAAAAGCGCATCGAGCACTTTTCCATGCGCGGCGCGATGGATATTGAAGGCTTAGGCGAAAAACTGGTCGAAATTTTTGTCGAGAAAAAGATGGTGACGCGCCTATCCGATATCTACTATCTAAAAAAAGAAGACATCGTGAATTTGGAGCGTATGGGCGAGAAATCGGCGCAAAACCTCTTGGATGGCATCGAGGCCAGTAAGACCCGCCCCGCCGACCGGGTGTTGTTCGCCATCGGCATTCGTCATGTGGGCAGCCACATGGCCACGGTTCTTGTGGAGGGGCGTAAAAGCATTTGGGATCTGAAAGACCTGAGCGTGGAAGACCTGAATGATATCAATGAAGTCGGTCCAACACTGGCAGAGAGCGTATATAACTTCTTTCATGAAGTCCGCAATTTGGATGAACTGAAACACTTGGAAGAGGCAGGGGTACGCTTTGATCAGGATATCCCGGAGAAAAGCGAAGCGGTTGAAAGCCCGTTTTTCGGCAAAACGGTCGTGTTAACCGGTTCGCTGGAAAGCTATACCCGTCATGAAGTCAAAGAGTTAATCGAGAAGATGGGCGGCCGGGTGACCGGTTCGGTCAGCAAAAACACCGATTTCGTCATCGCGGGAGTAGACCCCGGTTCCAAATACAACAAAGCCCAATCCCTGGGGGTGACGATACTCAGTGAAGAACACTTGAGAGAGATGGTGGGTTAAACATATAGTTTTTCCTCCCCCAATGCAATGGAGGAGGTTAGGTCAATGTCATTGAGTTAAGCAATCAAACTTGAAAACACGATATTTTTTTCCCCAAGTTTGCTGATCTTTACCCACAAATCTTGGACGAATACACCCCAATGGGACAAAAGAGGATAGCCAAGGGCAGCGTAATAGTTGGGGATCGTAAAAAGCCTCAATCCATTCTACCTGCTGCCTTACGGCCTTACTTCTATTATACCGGGTAGCACCGGCTTCCAGCCGGTAAATGGATGCGTACTTTAACAACCATGGCCCTGGGAGGGCGAGGCTCCCGCCGAGCCAGACGCACGCTTTTTTTTTCGGTAATCTGAAATAAAACCGGTATGAAACTCTAAGAACTGGGTATACCTCCGCTGTTATTTGCATGAATTGGTGTGTGTTCACGGTAAAAAAATGTGGTGCAGGCTTTCAGCCTACGAAAGCCTTTGTCTCCCCCAAAGCATTTGGGGGAGATGTCCGACGCAAGGAGGACAGAGAGGGATGCGAAGAGAACCATAAACCATAAAGATTCAACCTATTTTTAAGAAGTATTTTCCTGGGCGTTCAATCGAAGCAATCTGTTAAGCCGTTTCGGAGCGAGGGGCTTCTGCCGTGCCGTCTTTACTCTGCCACCACTCCGCCAGCACGCTTGCCGTGATAATACACACAAACACAAACAACGCCGCAGGCGCGGCAGCACGTTCTCCAAAATGCTCCAACGCAAGGACGGTCCCCAGCCCTGCGTTCTGCATCCCGATCTCTATCGCCAACGCGCGTCTGCGTTTGGTTTCCATGCGGAACAGTTTCCCCACCCCATATCCCGCAGCCATACCGTAAAGGTTGAGGATAAACACGGTGATTAAAACGATTCCCGTAATTTGCGGCAGATAGTTACGGTTGGAGGCAATGACCACCGCGCAGATGAAAATAATAAACGTGCTTGATATCGCCGGGAACACAAACAAGATTTTTTCGACTGCTGTTTTAGCGTATGTTTTAGCGTAATACCGTACCGCGAATCCAATCAACAATGGAATCACCACCATATACATAATATCCATCATCATGGCAAAGAAGGGAACATGCATTTCCGCCCCTGCCAGTAGATAAGTCAATCCCGGAGTCAGCAGAGGGCAGGCAAGCGTGGACACAGTCGTAAGTGAGACCGAATACGCCGCGTCCGCCTTGGCAATGTAACTCATCACATTGCTCGCCATCGCTCCTGGAGCCGAACCGGTGAGAATGAGGCCGATCATGATTTCTTCCGGCAGGATGAATGCATACGATATGGCAAACGCCCCCAGCGGCATGATGGTAAACTGCGCGATGCTGCCGATGAGTATAACGGTGGGATGCAGCAAAATGCGTTTAAAATCTTCCGGCTTGATGGCCACCCCAATCCCGAACATCGTGAGGGCAAAGAACTCTTTCATGCCCCCTTTCATAACCAAAAACGGTGCGGGTACAAAATAGGCAAGAACCCCAAACAGGATGACCCATACGGCGAAGGTCTTGGTGTAAAAGTGGATAACGGCTTGAATCATCAGGCCACACTCTACGCCGCGGTATCGTAGTTTTTGCAATCGGATGCCCCGCGGCCTTCACCGCCAAAGAGCGTCATATACCGCTGTGTCTCTTTGAAGATGACTTCTTCCTGCGCTTTCAGCGGGGCAAGCGGCTCATACTTTTTGTTCTCAAGATGGAAGTTCACGAATGAATCAATGAAAATTTCTTTTAAATGAGTAGAGATATTCACCTTGGCGCACCCCAATGAGATACACCGTTTAAAGACTTCATCTTCCAAACCGGTGCCGCCGTGCAGCGCGATGGGAATGCCGGTTTCACGCGCGATGATTTCAATGTTTTCATACTGAATATCAGGCTCGCCTTGGTAATACCCGTGTGCGGTACCAATAGCGGGGGCAAACACGGAAAGCGGCAGCCCTTTGCAAAACGCAATCGCGGCTTCAGGCGGGGGGATTTGCGCGTCGTTTTCATGCACAAACATATCGTCTTCCACACCCACGATCTGCCCCAATTCGGCCTCACAGCCCACACCGGCTTTCTCGGCCATGTCAACCACTTGCTTGGTCAGCGCCAGGTTCTCTTCAAAGGGTTTATCGGATGCGTCAATCATCACGGAAGTCCAGTTGTGATCAATGCACTGCCGGATGATATCGACCTCTTTGCAATGGTCGAGATGAAACGCGATGGGAACTTTTTTGTCTTTCGCGATTTCATGCACCCATGATGACACCGCCGAATGCCCCCAAAACTGAATCGTCTTCACCGAAGTCTGTACTATTACCGGACTATCGATTTCTTCGGCGGCTTCGATAATGGCCTTGGTCGAAAGAAAATCGATGATATTAAACGCCGCCACGCCATAGCCTTCATCCCTAGCCACACGCAGCATCGGTTTCATACTCACAAGCCCCATTGCTGTCTCCCCTTTATAAGATAACAAGAATGTTGATACCATAAAAAGCATAAACCCGCTGTCCTGTATTGGCAATCCTTTGAATAGGGTATGAAGATGTATCCAGCCATAACAAAAGTCATTCCGGAAGACGGTTTTGTTATTTTTGTTGAATTTGATAATGGCGAAAGCGGACAACTGGATATGAAACCGTATTTAGATTTTGGAGTGTTTCAGAAACTCAAGGATCCAAACATATTCAATACTGTACGTGTATTATTTGATACCATCGAATGGGATGGCGGAATCGATCTTGATCCAGAATTTGTTTATGAAAACTATAAAAATGCATCTTGATACGATCAACACAAAATAGATTTCAGAATAGCAAAAGATCCGAATTAGGCTAAAATGGATGAAACATAAACATAAAGAGGTTTTATCAAAACTGTATGAAGTGCCAATCCGGTCTGATATAAAGTGGGACGATGTCGTGAAATTATTTGAGTCATTAGGCGCGGAAATCCTCCAAGGTAGTGGATCAAGAATAAAGATTCTTTATGACGAATCACCGTTGTTTTTGCATAGACCGCATCCTGGCAAATGGCTGAAAAAATATATGGTTAAAAAAGTTCAAGAATTTTTGCAAGAGAAAGGGATTCAACCATGATGAAATATAAGGGATTTCAAGGCTCAATTGAATATAGTCAAGAAGACGCGGTGTTTCATGGTCAATTGCTGAATGTGGATGGTTTGGTTACCTATGAAGCGGATACCCGTGAAGCATTAGAGCAATCATTTCAAGAAGCGGTGGATGATTATTGGGAATTTAAGAATGAAGTAGGATTGGTTTCCGCAAAGAAAGATGACTAAATAGTAAATGGATATACTGAATGAATGAACTACTAATACCTACCGTAAGTCCAAATAAATTAATTCCATTTTCAGATGAAAAAAATATCAAGCAATCACGAATTGATAAGTCAAAAAGACCTTTTGACACGTATGTTGAAGAAATGTATTCTTTTGCTGCATCTACTTTATGCATTGCAATTCTTCCCCATTCTCCCACAATTCAAATTCACTGATATCGATGTTTTCGTTCCATACAACTGCATAACCACCTTGCTCAACTCTCACGGCTTTGAAAAAAGCGGGGTTTTTTAATGGAGAAAACATATCGTTTTCAAGCAGTGGAGTAATATCATATTTCTTTTTTTGCTGATTGTCGAATTCAATCAACAAAGTCCGGTCATCTAATGCCTGAGCTGTTTGCACTTTTGGAACATTCATATCTTACTCCAATGGAGGCAATTTACGGAATTCTTGCGTATCCCAGATCTGTTGTAATTCATGCTGATGTTGTGCTGCCCATTCTTTAACCAACCGTTTGGCTCTATTTGGTAAATCGCCTTCAATCATTTCGAGCGATTCTATACTAAACACACCGACATATTCACCATATACAGCATGAAAATGCGGCGGTGGATGATCACCAAAAAATAGTTTAATCACAATCCCATAGAAACGGGTTATTTCAGGCATTGAACTCTCAAATATTATTTAGATTAAAATGCTAAAATACTCTCCGTCCACACACAACCTTTCTGCGTTGATTCCTTACACGCCTCCACAAACTTCACCGCTTTCGCGCCGTCTTCCACAGTGGGGAACTCGATTTCACTCGCCGGGATTGGTTTGCCCTGCATCTTGGCAACCACGGCATCGGCGGTTTCTTTATACAAATTGGCAAAGGCTTCAAAAAACGCTTCGGGATGGCCGAACGCTACCCGGATCGCCCGCTTGGCCGCCGGATACATCCCCGGCCCGTCGCGCTTTATGATCTGCATGGGAGCGCCGATGGGCGTGTAGATCATCTGGTCGGGGCGTTCTTGATGCCATTCAATCGCGGCTTTCGATCCGAATACGCGGATATTCAATCCATGCTCCGCGCCTGCACCTGCCTGGGTGATGAACATGCTGCCGCGTGCCCCTTTCTCCATCTGGATGAGCACCCCCGCGTAATCATCAAACTCGCGGCCGGGAACAACCGCGCCAACATCCGCGCAAAC
Source organism: uncultured bacterium (assembly GCA_964449065.1). Taxonomy (GTDB): domain Bacteria; phylum Hinthialibacterota; class Hinthialibacteria; order Hinthialibacterales; family Hinthialibacteraceae; genus CAYVAZ01. Next base: position 763 of record CAYVAZ010000051.1, on the reverse strand, counting down.
TTTAACGATCTCTTCACAAGTAATAAAGCGTGTAAGGTGATGCGCGTGTGTGCCGATGTCGCCCAACACAACCGAAGGCCCCACCTTTTCCGGAAACATTTTCCAGCCCGGTTCCTTCGCGTCCTTCTCATGAAAAGTGGCGTTGTGTCCTTGAATATACTCCACCTTCACCATGCGGATCTCGCCCAAATCGCCGTTCTGCACCATCGCTTTGGCCTGCCGCACCAGCGGGTAACCCGTGTAGTTAAAGGTCTGGCAAAAGATGGTTCCGGTATCATTCACGCGCCGAACCAAATCAATGGAATCTTCCAGTTTGGTCGTCAGCGGTTTGTCGCAGATGATATCCCATTTCTTCTCCAATGCCTTGCAGCAGAGACCGTAGTGGCTGTCATTGGGCGTCATGATGGCGAGGACATCGATGCCGTCTTCGCGATTGCTTTCTTTATCGAATAACTCGTCCGCTGAGCCATACGCGCGGTCTTTATCGATCCCCAGCGCGATGCCCGATTCTTTGGATTTATCTGGTTTGGATGAGAGCACGGTTGCCGCCAGTTCAATGCGGTCATCCATACGCGCGGCGATGCGGTGTACCTCTCCAATGAAGGAGCCGGGTCCGCCCCCGATCATACCGATGCGCAGTTTTCTGCCAATTGCGTTGATGGTTGGATTCATACATTTTCCTTTTTGTCTGATCCAGGATATCCAAAATAATACCATTTTCAAATAGAAAAGTTCACTATGAATAACGGAACGGAAAATAGTA
>CAYVAZ010000050.1:0-20604 GCA_964449065.1 uncultured bacterium | reverse complement strand
TCAAAACGGCTTAACAGATTGCTTCGTTTGATTGCCAAGGAAAATACTTCTTTAAAACCGGTTGAATCTTTATGGTTTATGGTTCTCTTCACACCCTCTTTGTCCTCCTTGCATCGGACATCTCTTCCAAATGCTTTCCAGGCAAGATGCCTGTACTATAATGAATACTATTTTCCGTTCCGTCATTCATCGTGAACTTTTCTATTTGAAAATGGTATTACGCTTTGATTATTCTTGATTGCTGGGTACCCAAAGATGAAGTTCCCGCGGAAACGGTTCAACCAATTTCGTTTGAAACCCTTTGGTGCAGATATAGGCTGATTCTTCTCTGCTACCCAAGATCAAAAATGCTTCCACGCCTTCCGGTAAAAGCGTCAATCCATCTTCTCCTAACACGCTGATGGCAGTAGCCCAAATATCTCCTTGCAAGGCATTTTCCGCAAGGATGGTGACGGATGGAACAATGTCGGACGGTATTCCGGTTCGAGGGTCGATAATGTGGCTGTAGCGTTTGCCGTTGATTTCGATAAACCGTGCATAATTGCCGCTGGTGCAAACGGCTGCATTCATGATTTCTATTTGAGCGATGGTGCCTTCTTGAAACGGATGCTTGATATCCACGGTTAACGGTTTGTTACCGGTGGAATCAAAATACCGCAGATCGCCGCCGATATCGACCATGCCGGATGTGATTCCATGTTCTTGCTGAACCGCGATGGCTTTATCGATAGCGTATCCTTTGGCTATACCGCCTAAATCCACTCTTGCCGCTTTTTCTGTACGGATGATGTTTGAGTCTCTCCATTCAAATTGATTCCAATGTGATTCCCGGCGTGCTTCCTGTATCTCATCATCCGTTGGCATTTCTCCGGTTTCACTGTGTTGTGTCCAAAGTTCGATGAGCGGGCGGCAGGTGATATCAAAAGCACCGTTTGTTTGTTGGTAGCTGTCAAAAGCGGTTTGCAAGATGGTGAGTGTATCATGAGAAAGTTGAATGGATTCACCGCGGTTGAAGCGGGAAATTTCAGACATGTCGATCCAATTGCTCATTTTGGCTTCGATTTCACGAATACGAGTTTCCGTTTTTTGCAATGCCGCGTCTACTTGTGCATTGGTTCGCAGATTTGATCGGGCGGCGATGGTGCAGGATGTTCCCATGACGCCCTTGGGGTGACGGACGAGAAAGCGTGCCTCTTGTTGCGCCGAATAGACATAAAACAGAATAACAATAGCGGCGGCACCAAAGATGAAAATAAGGGAAGATTTGGAAGTTAGTAAAGATTTTCGTTCCATATAATATACGTTTTTTTTTGACTTTATTTCGTGAAGATAAAGCATCATTTTATCTCAAAAAGTAGAAAGAATAATGAGAATTAATTTAACAAGATAAAAAATATCCTCTTGACTATCTATATGGATTCTGAAATAGTAAAAATGATCGAAGTATCGATACAATATATTTTTACGTATTGGAGGAAATACAGATGAAGAAGAGTTATTTAATATTTGCGATGGCAGCTGCGCTTGTTTTAACGGGAGTTTCGGGGAATATTGTTCAAGCGGATCTGATTGTTCATTTGGAGTTCGAAGGAAATTTTGAGGACAGCAGCGGAAATGGCATTCACGGCACACCGCAAGGGGACACAACAATTGTTTCTGATAGTGTACGAGGCAATGTGGCAAGTTTTGACGGGGATGATGATATTATTTCGTTGAGCCCGCAAGATTTTATTGATAATGGATTTGATTTGCTGGATGAACTCACAATTTCCATGTGGGTTTACACAAATGTTGATATCAGTGGAGAAGCCTTTTCCGGCGGTTTGAATACGGATTGGGCTCAGGGTGGAGTTCACCTAAAAATGAATAATGGAGTGGTCAATATTGGGATCAATGGCGGCAGCGGCGACGTGGTTGGAACGACGGTGATTCCTGTGGGTGAATGGCATCATATCGCGTTTTCCGGTACATTGATCGATTTTCTCTTTTCCGTGTACTATGACGGTGTTGAAGAAGGAATTCAAGAACCGACAGCAATTCCTCCTTTCTTTGATTTCTCTCTCAATCCAAATATAGGTGCGTGGAACAACGGCGGTGACATTCAACGGGAATGGAACGGGTTAAAAGACGATATCCGTATTTATGACAACGCTTTGACTCCGGAAGAAATGCAGACTTTATTTGAAGAGACCGCCGCGTCCGGTGGTTCCGATGTAAGCGGTTGGTCGTTGTATTAATCTGGATCGTGTAAGGATCTACAATGAAAGGACTAACAGTACAAGGGCATACGTTGTGTCTTTGCACGTTTTTGTTATTATTGATTTCGTTAAAGAGATTGTAGATATCAAACCATTCCGATGGACACTTCGGTTTGATGTTCCTATTGTTGTTCATACTTCGAATTTTACAAGAACAATTCGAAGAATACCCCAGCCTCAGAAAACTCATTTATAATGGAAATTTAGTTACGGGTTTACAGTCGTTTGTTTTTGCTCACCCAATCCGGTGATGCCGAGTTGCATGGTGTCGCCTTCTTTGAGGTAGGTGGGCGGTTTCATTCCCATACCGACGCCGGGAGGGGTGCCGGTGGTGATGATGTCGCCGGGCAGGAGGGTCATGAACTGGCTGATGTAATAAACAAGATAAGATGGTTTGAAGATCATGGTGCTGGTGCTGCCGGTTTGGCGGCGCTCGCCGTTTACGTTCATGTACATATCCAAATTGGCAACATCTTCGATTTCATCTTTGGTGGCGAGGTAAGGGCCCATGGGGGCGAAGGTATCGTGGCTTTTGCCTTTGACCCACTGTCCGCAGCGTTCGATTTGAAACTCGCGTTCGCTGATGTCGTTCATGACGGCGTATCCGGCGATGTGTTTTTCGGCAGTATCTTCGCTGATGTATTTGGCTTGGTTGCCGATGACGAAGGCGAGTTCCACTTCCCAATCGGTTTTTTGAGAGTTGCGGGGGATCTCGATGTTGTCGAACGGGCCGCATAACGCGGTGGAAGATTTCATAAAGAGTACGGGTTCGGCGGGCGGTTCGGCTCCGGTTTCCTTGGCGTGGTCAGAGTAGTTCAGGCCGATGCAGATGAGTTTGCTGGGACGGGCTACAGGTGAACCGAGACGCAGGTTTTTGTCTACGATGGGGAGATCATCGATATTCGCTTTGATCCAATTGCTGAAACTGATAAGGCCGTCGTTCGAGAAAAAATCTTCGTCGTAATCGCGCACCTGATCGGATGCATCCAGCCAGTCACCGTTTTCGTTGATGAGGCCGGGTTTTTCGTTGCCGGGGATGCCAAACCGAATCAGTTTCATGACCTGCTCCTTCATGTATGATTGTTCCAGAAACAGAATACTACGATGCGGCGAAGATTCGAAGGTGGATAAGATCGTATGGCGGCGAGAACCAAAGGCGGGGTAGTGAAGCAACTGAAAGAGATGGGAGTGACCGGCGGATTGGCGGAACGGTGTTATTACCGGTTTGGGTATGATGCCCCGCTGATCATCCGGGAAGACCCGTATTTATTATTGACGCTTCAGGAACGGTTAACCTGGCAGCAAATGGAGCAATTCGCCGCCAAAATCGGAGTGGCGGAGGATTCTCCATTGCGGGTGCGGGGGGCGGTGCGGTGCGCGTTAATGATGGGGATGAACGATGGGCATACGTTTTTACCCGAAGAGGAATTGCGTAATACTGTATCGCGGTATTTGAATCATGAAGATGAACTGGATACACAGCGCGCGGTGGCATCGCTGCAAGACAAGCGGGAAGTAAAAACATCCGAATGGAATGAAACGCGGGCGGTGTACTTGCGAAAGAATTACGCGGCGGAACTGACGGCGGCGGAATTGCTGGCACAGATTTATCATGCGCCGTCTAGTATGGCTTTGGTTGCTCCGACAGCGCGGGAAATGGAAGAGGTTGAGGGGACGCTGGGAAAGACGCTGGCGAAAGAGCAGATGAACGCGATACGGGCATCGCTGGAGCATAAAATGATGATTATTACCGGCGGGCCGGGGACAGGAAAGACGACCATAATCCTTGGGGCGATCATTTTGTGGAAGAAGAAGCGCGCGCGTATCAAACTGATGGCGCCAACCGGTCGTGCGGCGCGGCGGCTTTCGGAAAGTACAGGAGAGAAGGCGTTTACCATTCACCGGGCATTGGAGTATGATCTCACCACGCAATCGTTCCGGCGCAATGCGCGGCGGCCGCTGCAAACCGATTTGGTGGTCATTGATGAATCGTCGATGGTGGATACCGAATTGATGGCAAACCTGTTGGAAGCATTGCCGCCATCCTGCCATATGCTGATTGTGGGGGATGTGGATCAATTGCCGTCTGTCGGGGCGGGGAACGTGCTGCATGATTTGATTGAGAGCCGATTGTTCAAGACGGTTCGTCTGCAAGAGATTTACAGGCAAAGCGAAGGGAGTTTGATCTCGGTCAATGCCAAGCGCATCAATGAGGGGGAACTGCCGGAGACGGATGGCGCGGGGCTTGAGAAAGGGCAGGACTTCTTCTTCATTTCAAAAGTAAAACCCGCGGATATGCAGGCGGCGGTGCTGGAGATGGTGCTGGAGCGGATTCCGAAGCAGTTTGGACTGGACGCCAAGCGGGATATTCAAGTATTGACGCCGATGCTGAAGCGGGGAATCGGCGTGGAATTGATGAACGAAGAACTGCAGCAAAGGCTCAACACAGAAAGTGTACAGTATAAAGCGCCGTTCTACCGCTTTAATGTGGGGGACAAGATTATGCAAACGAGAAACGATTACGGCAAGGATATTTTTAACGGGGATATCGGGTTTGTGGTATCCGCCAACCGGAAAAAGGGGGAAGTGAAGTGTGATTTTGAAGGGCGGATGGTGGAGTATGAATGGCATGAGTTAGAAAACACTTCGTTGGCATACGCGATGACGGTGCATAAGTCGCAGGGAAGCGAATATCCCGCGGTGGTGATGCCGCTGGATTTGCGGCATGGAATTATGTTGCAGCGAAACTTGCTTTATACGGCGGTGAGTAGAGGGAAGCAGTTGGTGGTGTTGATCGGCAATAAGATGGCGCTGGAGAAGGCGGTCAAGAACAACCGCATCCGGGGGCGGTACACGGGATTGAAGCGTTTCTTGCAGGACGCGTTTGCGGCGGCGAAGTGAATGAGCCCTGCATTGTATTTCATGACATTTGTTCCGTTCAGTAAACCTCTCCCCAATCCGTTTTATCCGGCGGGGAAGTTTTCGTCGCTGGGCATGAGGTTGATGTAGCGTTTGCCGACGCGTTTTTCGGCCATCCAATCTTGAACGGTTTCGCGCCAATGGAGGTAGTGTTCGGTTTGCTGATGGGCTTTGAAGGCTTCTTCGGATTCGTAGACCTCATAGAGGAAGAAGCGGTTGGGGTCTTCGCGGTCTTGCAGGACATCAAAGCGCAGGTTGCCGGGCTCGCCGCGGGTGCCTTCGTGGTTTTGGAAGATGGCGGTTTTGAAGTCTTCGACGTGTTCGGGTTTGACGTGGACGTGTACTGCTACGATGTACATTTTGGGCTCCTTGGTTTTTTTGTGGGCATTGTACATCGATGTGGTTGATTGGGGCAGAGTATCGCTTCCTCTTCTTGAGCGTTGCCCTGGGCTATGATATGTAACCCCGTTGGGGTATACGACGGATATACATTGAAAATCTTATTGACAAATATATTGTATTTGACATATTTATATCGATTGACTGACCGGCTGGAAGCCGATGCTACCCGGAGCGAACATTTGATCGGATTGTGAAATGGAAGGAATGTATAATGCCAAAAGAAAAATGAATGTCCGCTTTCGGTACGACTGGTGGGCTACCGGAGATAAGTATTGTGATACAACTTAGACTTACTCCCGCTTTTACATAATGCGTATTTCTAGTAAAATCAGTGTTGAGCCCACCCTACAATGATAACGTACATTTTTCATTTCAATCGATATAAGGTGGAAAGACACTTTACGGAGAGTTGTGGGAATATTTTTGCCGATCTTGGATTTGAGAATGCCGAAGAAATGAAGGCGGAGGCTGATATTGTGGTGCGGATTATCAAGATTCTTGGTGAGCGAAACCTGATCCAAACCCAGGCGGCTCAATATTTGGGGGCAAGCCAGGTGAATATAACCGGGTTGAACCATGCCGATATTGACCGGTTTACCTTTGATAAGTTGATACAATGGTTGATGAAACTGGATCAGAACATCCGTATGAAAATAACCCCGAAGGGGCGGAGGGATGGGTATGGTTCGATTTGTGTGGTGGGGTAAATTTAATATGAACTAAATATCATTGTTCTATTTTTCTAAAAACCATGATTGGTGTAATAGCATTTGAATCCAAAGGGCATCCAAGCAACTTTTTCAATTCAAAATTTGCTGTCTTTAATGCAAAAGTCAAATCGTCCATTTCGCCTACAATTTTTGGGACATTATCTTCTGTGGAATGATCATTCTTTTTTATATCTAATACACCAAGACAATACCATTCCCCTGATATATGTGTACCGTATTTCATAGCAATTTCTTCAGCAGGAATTGACATAAAATCAGGATTCAAAATAAACCAAATTTTGTTTTCGTTATTTGTGACTAGCATAGATTGTATCATGTGTGGTGCGTTTTGAAGATATTGAGCTCCAATTTCAAGTTCCTGATCTTTATGAGTTTTCTTTTTAATTGTTCTATTTTGTTTTTTTGTATACCCTAATATAGGTTTCCATAATTCTTTAATGCCTCTTGTGTCAACAAGAAATAATTTTCCAGTAACTAAAACAATCTGTCCTATTCTGGCAGATTGAATTTCCTTTTGGATGTATTCTTGTTCATCTAAACCGTCTAATACTGTTACAGGTAAAACCCATTGTGGATCAAACTGTTTCTGGATCATACGGGAAACTGTTTTACTGTCTTTCTCCGTTTGAGATAATGATCCTTTGGCAAGCGCAGCATTTACAGATGCATCTGATTGATCAGAATGATCTTTCTGCATTACGGTGCTTGATTGGGTTGAAAGATTTGTAATTGATCCTTCTGTATTTAACTGAGATAAGTAGGAGGATACTCTTGTTTTATCAACATATAGAAAATCATAAAGATATTTTGTGCTTTGTAATTTTGGCCCCATTTTCATATTCGCTTTCAACATATTTTTTCAGTGAATCAAACTCTTCTTTGAATTGACGTTTTTCTTTTTCATGTGTTTCGGAACAGAGATTTTCACTCACTTTATTCTTAATGTCACTTGAACTGAAACCGTTTTTTGATGGGGTCGATTTTTTTGTCATTTTTTTACCCTTATTCATTCTCAATCTCTATTATAACACGATTGCAATATACTGGTACGGACATTTTGATTGAAAAAAGAATACATAATTTCAATATATTTCAATATAAAATCAACTGCTTTCCTGTTGTTTTAATATCAAAACGTTTCATCTTCATATTTTACAATAAAATAAACCATATTTCACTTCAAGAGGGTTGAAAAGACATTCTCCATCTGTAGTGGGAGTTTGGATACTACGTTGTGATATCTGTCTTGATATTGCTTATGTAAATCCATGTTGGGTTCGATGGTTTCGGTGGGGATTTGGATGGTGTTTAGGGCTTCTTCCAAGTTATTGTAGACTCCGGCGCCGAGGCCCGCGAGGATGGCGGCTCCGAGCATGGTGGATTCGACGTCCTGCAAGACATCCAGGGCGCGGCCGCTGACATCGGCTTTCATCCGCATCCAGAAGGGATTCTTTTGCCCGCCTCCGGTGACGCGCACGGATTTGGCTTTGGTTCCCAAACTGCGTTCGATGTTTTCAATCTGCTGATAAAACTGATAACTCAGGCATTCAAATGTCGCGCGGGCGATATCCTCGCGGGTGATTTGGGTGGTGATTCCCAAGATGGCCCCGGAGGGATCATAGGCCTGTGACGGTCCCATGCCGCGTACAAACGCGGGGATGATGGCGAGGTTGTTGCCGCCGAGGGGGGAGCGTTCGGCTTCAGCCATCATGGCTGTGTAGGCTTCGTTTTCATTGCGGTAGAACTGATCGCGTATCCATTCGATGACACCTCCGGCGAGCATGAGGGCTTGGCAGTTCCACCAGCCGGGGATGGCGTGGCATTCCCAATCAAGCCCGCAGCCGAAGTCTTCATCGGCAGGGGCGACGCGGTCGGTGACCGCCATGAGAATTTCCCAAGTACCGTTGATATCGAGAAAGGTTTCGGGTGAATCGATCCCGGCCCCGAGGATGGCCATTTCGGTGTCGTGTCCTCCGGTGACGACCATGCTGCCCGCGGGGATGCCGGATTGTTGCGCGGCTTTGGAAGTGACCGGGCCGACCGGGCTGCCGGATTCATACAGGGGGCTGAGGAAATGGGTGGAGAGGCCGAATTTTTCCAACAGCGGTTTTGACCAAGTTCGCTGGGAGACATCCATCGTCATTTCGGTGGAGACCATGGTGCATTCGGTGCTGAAGATGCCGGTGAGTTTGTAGACGATGTAATCCTGCACGTGTAGAAAGTAGTCGGCATTTTCGAGTGCATCGGGGGCGTTTTCTTGCAGCCAGAGGAAGCGGTTGAGAGTGTTGATGGGGTAGTTGTGGTATCCGGTGATGCGGTAGAGTTCTTTAGCGTCGATGGTTTCGGCGACGCGTTTGGATTGGGGGACGGTGCGGGTGCAGTGCCAACTGATGCAGGGGTAGAGGATGGTGCCGTCTTTGGCCATGGGGAGGCCGTCGGTGCCAAAGCCGGTTACGGCGATTCCTTTGATTTCCGCGTTATCCAATTTCGATATAACCGTTTGCGAGCATTGGCAGATGGATTGCCACATTTCTTCAACATCCCAGATGCGCCACTCAGGGGGGGAGTCGGGCTGCGGTTTGGGGCCGTTAAGCGCTGATTCGACGGCGTGAAGTTTTCCCTTGAAGGAATACGCTCCGGTTTTGACGCTGGTGGCGCCGATATCGATGGCAAGAAGGATTTGTTGCGGCATGGTGGTTTCCCCTGAATATAATTGGCAATGGATCATCAAGTCATAAAACACGGTAAATATCGAGTTAATGGATGTCAAGAAGCGGGGGGAGGACTAGGTTTCGCTATTCTCTGTTCACCCTCATCTCTTATCTTCTCAAAACGAAGAAGACGTTAGGTCTTGCGTTTGACTTAGTAAATTTAGCATCTAACAAAATAGTTCAATTGGTATGAGCTTATTCTGGCTCTTCCCAAATGTGAAATATTCACAAAAATAGAAATGGCTTAAAATATGTGGGTAGGGTATTTTGATGAATGAAAATGAAAGAAAAAAAGATGGAGTACATTCTGAATCCATTCAAGGCAAATGGTCTGAATTATACAAGACAGAGGATTATTGGGCGGTTTGGCTGGGTGGATTGATCATCGCTTGCGGGGTGCTGATATTTTTTAACCAAGCGCCGGATGGAATGCGGGCAACGATAGCGGAGTCCAACGCGGCCATGCGGCAAGAGACGGAAGAGGCTGCGTTTAAGACGATTGCTTGGTATCAAGCGAGTGACGCGAAAGCCAAGTTGAAGGCTTCGGACAGCGATATCGGGAATGAACTTTCGAAATGGTTGGGGACTCCTTCAACTTGGAAGCAAAACCCGGTAAAGGCCTTTGTTTATACCCCTGATCCCGATAGTGAAGCGATACAGACTGCCCAAGAGAAATACGTGGAAGCGCAGGAACGGACACAGAATCTTCTGCAGCAAGCGCGTGTTGCTGAGAACGGAGCACGCGCGGCGGATTTTGAGAATGAGTCACTGAATCAAGACGCGGCGGCGGCTATCCAAGAGTGGAGGGAGGCAAAAAGCACGGAAGCTTCATTCAAAAAGAGGGCGGAAGTTAAGGGTTATAACCACCTCCCTTATATGATTGGATTGGGTGTGTTTTTTATGGTCTTGTTTGGGGTGGGAACGTTTGGCATGGGGCGTTCTTTTCCCCGGTTCTGCCAAGGATTTGTGTTTGTGTTTTTGATCGCGGTGCTGGCGTATTTGTTTTCCGCCCAAGCGACGATGAAGGCGTTGGGGATTGGCTATGCGGCATGGGCGATTGTGTTTGGCCTGATGATCAGCAATACCATTGGTACGCCGCGATGGGTGATGCCCGCGGTGCAGACGGAATATTACATTAAGACCGGATTGGTGATATTAGGCGCGGAGATATTGTTTGGAAAGATTTTATCGATCGGTGTTCCCGGTATATTTGTGGCATGGGTGGTGACTCCAGTGGTGTTGGTCAGCACTTATTGGTTTGGACAGCATATTCTGAAGATTCAATCGAAGACACTGAATATCACAGTATCCGCGGATATGTCGGTATGCGGGGTCTCGGCGGCGATTGCGACCGCGGCGGCATGTAAAGCGAAGAAGGAAGAATTGACCCTCGCGGTTGGAATGTCGCTGGTATTTACATCGATTATGATGATTGTGCTGCCGAATGTGATCCTGGCTTTGGGGATGGATCATGTTTTGGGCGGGGCATGGATCGGCGGGACGGTTGACGCAACCGGAGCGGTGGCCGCGGCCGGAGCGTTTTTAAGTGACAAAGCGTTGTATGTCGCGGCAACGATTAAGATGATTCAGAATATTTTGATTGGCTTAATCGCGTTTTGTGTCGCGCTGTATTGGTGTTATTATGTGGAACGGAAAGCAGGAACGGATGTAAGCGCTTGGGAAATCTGGTACCGGTTCCCGAAGTTTGTGATTGGATTTATTGGCGCTTCGATTGTGATGTCGGCATTGTATCAATGGCTGGGCAGCGATGTTGGGTATACGCTGATTGATAACGGGGTAATTCGCGGATTTACCAAGAACTTTCGGGGATGGTTCTTTTGCCTGGCGTTTGTGAGTATCGGTTTGGCAACCGACTTTCGAGAGTTAAAAAAATATTTTGTCGGCGGCAAACCGTTGATCTTATATGTATGCGGCCAAACATTGAATTTGATTTTAACACTGATCATGGCGTATATCATGTTCTATCTGATTTTCCCGGATATTACGGCGAGAATATAGGGATTAGAGAATAGAGAATAGAGAATAGGATGAGTTGTCATTCTTTTGAATATTGCACGTTATATAAAATGTTATACAAGAAAGTATTTCCGTTAGCGTTTTTTATTGTTGGGATTGGGGTGTTTGTTTTTTGGGTTGCTCCGATATTGGAGTCCATTGAGCCGGTTCGGAAGATCCAAGAGCATACCATCAAATATAATATTGACGCATCCGCCTTGTATTATACCGATTCAGAGGAGTTTAACGGCGCGGATATCAGGATGAAAGATTCGATTCAGAAACCGTAACCAAATCTTCATGATTCGATTGACAAACGATATACAACTATGAAAAGATGTTATTGATTATGTATCGAAGATGTTGAAGATGCTTGAGGAGGAGAATCATGGTTAGTGCCCCAATCGATTATGCGTTGGATTCAAGTGTTCAAAATTTTATTGCGTCACCGAAAAAGATGTTGATCAATGGAGAGTGGATTAACGCATCATCCGGAAAAACCTTTCCGGTTTATGATCCGGCAACAGGCAATGAGATCGCGCGTGTTGCCGAAGGAGAGAAAGAGGATATTGAGAAAGCGGTCACCGCGGCGCGCAACGCTTTTGAAAACGGCCCCTGGAAAGATTTCACCTCTTCTGAGCGCGGAAAAATTGTTTGGAAAATCGGCGATTTAATCGAGCAGCATTTAGAAGAATTCGCGGAATTGGAGTCATTGGACAATGGCAAACCTTTAGCGGTTGCCCGTGCCGCAGATGTGCCTTTGGCAGTCGATCTATTTCGTTATATGGCTGGCTGGGCGACGAAATTGGAAGGGAATACCATCCCGATTTCAGTTCCGTACGCGCCCGGTTCAAAATTTTTAGCCTATACTCAGCGGGAACCGGTCGGGGTGGTGGGACAAATTATTCCGTGGAACTTTCCATTGCTTATGGCAGCGTGGAAGCTGGGCCCGGCTTTGGCTGCCGGCAATTGTGTGGTGTTAAAACCGGCTGAACAAACACCGCTTTCGGCTATTCGGTTGGGTGAAATAATGTGCGAAGCCGGGCTGCCTGATGGGGTCGTGAATATTGTTCCCGGTTATGGTGAGACGGCGGGTGCCGCCTTGGCTGCTCATCCGGGAGTGGATAAAGTCGCGTTTACCGGATCAACGGAAGTGGGACGAAAGATTGTGCAGGCGGCTTCGAACGATTTGAAGAAAGTGACTTTGGAATTGGGCGGAAAATCTCCCAATGTAGTTTTTAAGGACGCGGACATGGACGCGGCTGTTGCCGGGGCTGCCAACGCGATCTTTTTTAATCATGGTCAATGCTGCTGCGCCGGTTCCCGTTTGTATGTAGAGGATTCCGTGTTTGATGATGTCGTGAATGGAGTCGCGGACGCGGCGAAGCAAATTAAACTAGGGCCTGGAATGAATGAGGATACCGATATGGGGCCGTTGGTTTCGGATGAACAATTGAACCGGGTATGCGGCTATTTGGACGCGGGCCGAAATGAAGGCGCAGAAGCGGTTTGTGGTGGAAAACGGTATGGAGAACAAGGCTATTTTGTGGAACCGACCGTGTTAACCAACACCGATTCCAACATGAAAGTTGTGCAAGAAGAAATCTTTGGTCCGGTTGTAACCGCCATGCCGTTTAAAAATATGGAAGAGATTCAAGTAGCGGCGAATGAATCGATTTATGGACTGGCAGCCGGAATTTGGAGCAAGGATATCAGTAAAGCGCACCGGCTGGCGTCTCAAATTCGCGCGGGTACTGTCTGGATTAATTGCTATAACATTTTTGATGCCTCTTTGCCGTTTGGCGGATATAAACAATCCGGTTGGGGAAGAGAGATGGGACACGATGTCTTGAATTTGTATACGGAAAAGAAAGCGGTATGCGTGCAATTGTGAGTTGAAACCGTGTAATTATGCAAGGGAGATACGATGGGATATCGGTTTTTGTTCCTGCTGACTTTGTATTTTGGTATATCTGCGCAAGCGGATGAACCGGTTTTTGTCGAGACAAACGGACAGGTTGTTGTGGAAGCGGAACATTTTTTGAAACAAGAGAAGGACGATGTAAGAAAATGGTATGTAGTCACGGAGGGGTCGGTGCCAGAAGTGGAGCCGGATGGGGATGCGCCGCATTTTGAGACGGCGAGTGGAAAAGCGTATTTGGAGATTTTGCCTGATACCCGCCGTACGCATGATAACCAATTAATTCGTGGGGAGAATTTTTCGAATGAGCCTGGTACGATTGGGGTATTGAGTTATCCAGTACAAATCCAAACGCCTGGCAGATATTACGTATGGGTGAGAGCGTATTCTACTACCACTGAAGACAATGGGATTCATGTGGGACTGAACGGTGAGTGGCCGGAATCGGGTCAGCGGATGCAGTGGTGTGAAGGGAAAAATTCTTGGCGTTGGGAGAGCAAACAACGTACGCAAGAAAACCATTGCGGCGAGCCGTATAAAATCTTTTTGGAAATCAAGGAACCCGGCATTCATACCATCCAGTTTTCGATGCGGGAAGACGGTTTTGAATTTGACCAATGGATGATGACGACAGATCGGGATTTTTCTATCCGGCAACAAGCGTATGAAAAGAGCGAGACGCTTAGCAATTAATGACGAGCCGGTAAAAAGTCAATTATTGTAGTGCAGGCTTCCAACTTGCTACTATATACTATGCGGGCAAGATGCCTGCTCCACAATATACGCCATCGTGTTATTGTCCATTTTACTTTTTGCCGGAGTATCGTTAATTACCGAAGAGGGTAACCGAGTTCACGGTTTGCTAACGGATAAATGCGTCCGGTGATATCTTTGTTTTTGTCATACATCAGTCCCATATCCTTTAAGAGTTCAATCACTTTATCGGGGTAATCGGTTTGGATGTAATCGGCGCCTGCTTTCGCGGCCATTTCAGCGTATAAGAGAGTGTCGGCGGAGGCAAGACAGTTTACGAAGGCTGTTGAACCGAGGATGTGGGTGCGGCGGATATTTTCTTCTGTAACCGCTTGCCAATTCATGTTTAGCAGTGGCGGCCATAGGGTGCGGATGGTTTCGGCGATATCCGCGGTTTTGCTGATGGTGGGGCGGATGAAGATATTGGGTTCGAGTTGCTGGATTTGGCGGTTGCGTTCGAAAGAACCTGCATGGGTGCATTGGCCGGCGATGCCGATTTTGTTGACAACCGCAACCAGTTTTTCAACGCTGCCTTCTTTGAAGTCTAAATCCGGGTCGATTTTTCCTTTCATCAATTCAAGCGCTTCTTCCAGCGTTGGAACTTTGGTGCCCTTGAACACTTCGCTGTGCCAGGAACCTGCATCCAGTTTACGGATTTGTTCCAGAGTCATTTGATCGACGCGGCCGCTGCCGTTGGTGGTGCGGTCGACGGTTTCATCATGCATGAGGATGAGATGGCCGTCTTTGGTTTCGCGGATATCGATTTCGATGAGTTGGGCTCCGATAGCAATTGCTTTTTGAATAGCAGGGAGGGTATTTTCGGGAACACCCAGGCCAACACCGCCGCGATGGGCTACGACTTTAATACCGGGCCATTGATAATCAAGAGAGGTTTTGCCGCCCGCGAGAGATTTGATTTTCGCGACGCGACCGTTTTGTTTGTGAACCCATACAAATTTGCGTGATTTCTCCGCAGGAACTTCGAGCACATAATGATCTTCGCCGTTGTAGGGTTGGATGGAATAATGATCGACAACTCGGGCGGTGTAGATTTCCGCGATATGGAATGCTTGCAAAAGGCTGATCTCTGAAGCAAAGGTAAGGGTCGTGTGAAAAAAAATGAGTGCATAGAACAAACTATATTTTGTCACTATGGTTCCTTTCAAGTTTATTCAATTATTTTGACGCATGAATATCAATGGTATTGTAGTCGGAATTTACAATGTCTAAATTAGAAATCTGTTAGAATTGAAATTCCAGAAGGAAGTGGATCATGGAAGTAAGGCTAACGAAAGGGAAATTCGGGTTTGAAAACACAATATAATATTACCGGTTTTCCAAATACGATTGACTGACGTTACGCCATATTCTGGTCCAGTAGGTCTTGTTGCAAATAGGAAAATAAAAAAGGGGCGTAGACACGCCCCTCCCCTTATAAGTCTAAAACAATCAAACGGGATGATACATAAAAAAAATGTCTTTACGAAACTACTTGGTTCCTAAGACACCGTCTTTGCATGCTTTTGCAATTCGGAACTTAACAACCGTTTTTGCGGGGATTTTAATTTCTTCGCCGGTTGCTGGGTTACGGCCTTTTCGGGCTTTACGTTTTACCAAAACCAACTTGCCAAACCCTGGAACGGTGAAGCCTTTTTTGGCCTCTTTGTACCCAACCGCAGCCAGTTCATCGAACAACTCACTGACTTGTTTTTTTGTGACTCCGACTTTTTCGGCCAAGTGGGTAACCAGTTGGCTTTTTGTCATTGGCTTTTTCACTGCTACGCTCATAAGTATGCTCCTTTAACAGTAAATTAAATTAAGTGTAATTTAACTTTGGGATACTTTACACAGTTTTGGCGGGGCGTCAAGCAATTTTTTCGAAATAGTATAAATTATTTTTGTTTGGATCAGCGCTGGTATTCCGTAGAAAAAGAAAGAGGATGATCAAGTTGTACCTGAATTAACCATTTTCCCATTGAAGCACTTCGTGTAGAATGGAACCGTAGACAGGCAATTTTAAAACCAGTCACGAACGATTTATCTTACAAAAACGATGGAGGGTATTGTTTTGGTTAACACAACAGCATCTATTTGGTTATCCTTTGTATTGCCAGAAGAAGTGAAGACAATGTTGGATTCGGCGAAGAGTGTTGAGATTCCCAAGGACCGTCAAGAATTGATTGATCTGTCATTAGGCGGGGCAGGCAAAACAAGGCTTGAAGTTGAATTTGAAGTCGCCGGAAAAGGATTGGTCAACGAAGCGACGGTGATTCGTTGCAAAAACGGAGTGGCAGTGAACTATCCGGAACCGTATATGCGGCGCCGGGATCCGGATTGCATGTTGATTGCGGATGACGATCCATCGGACAAACCCCGTTATAAAGACCGGTTTGACAAACCATTCGCTCCCATCCGTCAAGAAGTGTTGGATTGGCTGCAAACGCAGGATTTAATCCTGATACCTTTCACCGCGGGAGGAGAGGCGAGTGAACACGTTGGGTATGACGCGATGATGGTTTGCCCGAAAAACGCGGCGTTTTTCGCGGCGGGGCTGGCCGATTTGCAGGGGATGATCGCGACCGTGGATATCCCGGATGGATTCAAACCACGTGCCATTATCTATGTGGCGCCGCCGTTCCGCCATACGCATTGTGAAGGGAGGCAGATTGTCGTTCACAACCGCCTGGATGAATTGCATGAAGTGTTTTCGTTGAATTTGTATCCGGGGCCGAGCGCGAAAAAAGGTGTGTATGGGATTTTGCTAACCATTGGGGAAGATGAAGGTTGGTTGACCGCCCATGGGTCAACCGTGCAGGTTGTTACACCGTACGATAATGTTGTGACCATTATGCACGAAGGGGCCAGCGGCAGTGGAAAAAGCGAGATGCTGGAACACCCGCACCGCGAGCATGACGGCCGGTTGATCTTGGGTGACAATATAGTGAATGGCAAGCGGCGTTATCTTACTTTAACGCAAAACTGTGACCTGAGGCCAGTGACCGACGATATGGCGTTGTGTCATCCATCGTATCAAAAAGGGGCAAAACGCTTGGTGATAACGGATGCGGAAAGCGCGTGGTTTTTGCGGGTCAATCATATCGATAAATACGGCACCGATCCGAATTATGAACGGTTGTGCACCAATCCGCCGGAACCGATCATCTTTTTGAATATGGAGGCGCATGAAAATGCAACATGTTTGATTTGGGAGCATATTGAAGATGAGCCGGGAAAACGCTGTCCCAATCCCCGCGTGATCTTGCCGCGGCGGATGATGCCGAATATCGTGAACAATCCGGTACGGGTAGATATTCGCAGTTTCGGATTACGCACGCCTCCCTGTACGCGTGAAGAACCTTCCTATGGGATATTAGGAATTCTGCATATTTTGCCACCTTCACTGGCTTGGGTATGGCGGATGGTTTCTCCCCGTGGGTTTTCCAACCCCAGCATTACGGATTCACAAGGGATGAGCAGCGAAGGGGTGGGATCGTATTGGCCGTTCGCGACGGGACGCCGGGTCGACCAGGCCAACCTGTTATTGCGGCAGATTTGGAATACACCCAGCACGGGGTACACACTAACACCGAACCAGCATGTTGGTGCATGGAAGGTCGGCTTTATGCCGCAATGGATCGCCCGCGATTATTTGGCAAGACGCGGCGGTGTTCGTTTTCGGGAAGATCAGTTGGTAAATTCACGTTGTCCAATATTGGGATACACCCTCACAAGTATTTTGTTTGAAGGGGCGCAAATCGGCAACTGGTTTTTACAGGTGCACACGCAGGATGAAGTCGGATTGACCGGTTATGATGCCGGCGCGAAGATGTTGACAGATTTCTTTAAGCAGGAATTGCAACCGTATTTGGAAAGTCCAGATTTGGATTCCATCGGTAAAGAGATCATTCAGTGCGTGTTGGATGACGGAACCGTGCAGGATTTTGAGCAGTTTAATCCGATTAAGAAAGAAACAACGATGGAATGATGGGGATTAGAGATTAGGGATGAAATGATTTTTTGAAACTCATTTTTGAAATTGTTTTTTTTATTGATGCAAAAAATACCGGTCAATATGAAACATTTTTCCAAGCCTTTGAGACTTTGTACTCAGAGGCTTTTCTTTTGTATTTTTTGGATTTTAGATTATGATTATGATAAGCTAGAACAAATTGATCGGGATTGTGTATGAGAAGAAAACCAAATTCGTTCATAGAATTTCTATGTTATTTTATCCTTTCAGTATGTGTTGTATCACTCTGTCCAAGATTGAGTTATTCTCAGATCAGTGAAATCAATGAGATAACCCAGCAATACAAAGACAAATGGGAACAAGGCCACTATAGAGACGCTCTGGAAATTTTGGAGAGTCTAATCGATTCTCGGGAAGATTTGGAACGAATCAAAGCCTACCGCTATTTGCAATGGCTGGATGACCGGTCTCAGCTGAAGTTTTTGACCGGAGACATTGATGGCGCCATCGAAGATATGGAAGTTTTGGCCAACCGGGTGCGGGAACCGGCATCCACGTTGCGATTGGCGCAGTTTCATCAATATAAGGGCGAGATGGACCGGTCCAACGAATTGTTAGACCGGGCGATGACGGAAGCGCAGTTTCGCTGGTATTTTTATTACCGGGGAGATAATGTGGCCGCGATTGCAAAGGTTTCAGAACTGCAAGGTGAAAATCCAAAAGTCTTATTGTCTTCCTTTTACTCCAATCTGATTGAGAGCTTTCCGAGTTTTCAAAAAGGGTATGTAGGTGCCGGGGAATTGGCGTTGAGCAAAGGCGATTATGCTTTGGCGGAGGATTATTTTGTTCAGGCCTTAGCCTTGCATGAGAAAAATCAAAATGCCCTGGCCGGCTTGGCGGAATGTTACCTCGCCAGCGGGGATCCGCGCGCGCAAAAAACCATCACCGATCTGTTAGAAATTAACCCGATGAACTATAAGGGGAACGCTTTGCTGATCGCGCGGCAGTTAGAATCCGGGGAAGAGGAAGAAGCATTAGCGAGGATCAATCAGGTACTTGCGGTGAATCCGAATCAGTTGGAAGTGCTGTCGTTAAAGGCTTCGGCTCATTTTTTGCGAGATGAGTTTGAGGAAATGGAAAGCACGCAGAAGCGGATATTGAACTTTAATCCGGTTTATTCGGGCGCCTACCGGGCGGTGGGTGAGATGGCCACGCAGAAATACCGTTTTCAAGAAGCAGCGGAATGGCAGAAGAAAGCGTTGGAGATTAACCCGGATGATTTGGAAGCAAGGGAACTGTATGCGATGGCTTTGATGCGCTTGGGCAAGGCTGACGCAGGAAAAGAACAATTGGATATCGTGTTTGAGAAGGATCCATTTAATGTGCAAGTTTATAACATGCTGGAATTGCTGGATACATTAAAAACTTATCAGACAATTGAAGCCGGACCGTTCGTGATAAAGATGCCAAAGCAAGAGACACCGTTTTTAGAGGATGAAGTGATTTCGTTACTGATGAATGCCTACAAAACCTATCAGAAGAAATACGAGATTGAATTGGAGACTCCGGTTTATATAGAAATATTTGATCACCATGATGATTTCATGGTGCGGTCGGTCGGCCTGCCCGGAAGCATCGGGTTTATGGGAATATGTTTCGGACATTTGGTGACGATGGATTCGCCCACGGCACGGCCGAAACACAGTATGAACTGGCGATCGGTTTTGTGGCATGAGTTTGTGCATGTCATCACGCTGCAAAAAACCAATAACCGGATGCCGCGTTGGTTATCGGAAGGGATATCGGTATATGAGGAGACGGAATATTCGAAGGCATTCGGACAGAAATTGGATCCATCGTATAAGGCGATTATCGACCGGGATGATTTGCCCGGCATGGTTGAGTTGGAGTTAATGTTTACGCAGCCGAAGACATCCAATCACATCCAACTGGGATACTTTTTATCCGGTGAGTTTGCACGGTTTTATGTGGATGCGTATGGAATGGGCGCGTTGAATTCCGCTTTGGATGCCATAGGGATGGGTAAAAAGACTCCAAAGGCGCTGGCGGATGGCGCGGAGAAAACGGTGGATGAAGTGAATGGCGCGTTTCATGAGTATTTAATAAATCGTCTGTCTATTTTGGATAATATCCCCGATGTTCCGGAAGAAGATCATGAAAACAAAGATGTGATGGAGATCGTTGAGCGCCACCGGGAGCAACAGACATCCTGGTTTGATTTGGATTCTCCCTTTACGAATACGATGAAAACCGCGCTTACCGCGATGGAGGATGAACAGTGGAAAGAAGCGGAGACGTTGCTGCAAGAAGCGCATGAGTTGTTCCCGGAACTGACGGGATCGATGTCTCCATTGGTTTTATTAGCCGGCGTTTATGAACAATCGGATCAGCCCGGGAAACGGGAAGAGACCTTATGGAAGATCATGGATTATGAGCCGGCCTATTATCCTGCCGGAAAGAAATTGATCGGGCTTTTGATTCAAGATGAAGAATGGGAGAAGATAGCGCGGGTTTGCGATTGGGCGATAGGGATTGACCCCTTTGATGAAGAAATATTGAACTTGTATCAACGGGCGTTGGATCATACCGGTAACTATTCAAAGGCGGCAGACGTAGTAAAGAAGAGAATCTATTTGGAACCGCAATATGCCATCGAACACCGCATGGAACGGGTGTCGCTGCTGCGAAAGGCGGAAGAAAAAAATAAAGCAAAGAAAGAGTTGTTGGAATTGTTGGAAGAGTATCCCCACTATTGGGAAGGGCAAAAAAGCCTATTGGAAATTACCGGGAAATTGTATTAAATAACTGATGTTACGCAATCAATGATTGACGATTGCTTGAAAAATAGTTTTTGTTGTGAGCCAACTATTCTCAGTCAAACGCAGTGTCTATCGTCTTCTCC
>CAYVAZ010000049.1:0-21168 GCA_964449065.1 uncultured bacterium | reverse complement strand
CCCGTTCCCATCCCGAACACGGAAGTTAAGCCCCACAGCGCCGATGGTACTGCAGCGGATGCCAAGGGCAAGTCCCATCTGCCTTTGGTTTGAGAATGTAGAAAAGAATCTCAGGGGGCAAACATTTCCTGAAGAACGAACAGCGACTTCGCAACAGTCGCGTTTGAAAGTTTACCCAACCGGCGTACCAGCCTGCCCCGGTCAACTGTTCGAATTTGGTCCAGGACTACATATCCCTGTTTTCACTTAAAGCGGCAGGATACGCGAAAGGGATAATCATGTTTACCGGATGTAAGGGGGGCAACAATATAACTCTTGAAATGGGCGTTCAATTCATCGGGGGAAACAATTACACATGGCCGGGTTTTGCGTATTTCCGCTCCACGGGTTGGGTCGAGGTTGACCAAATACACTTCACCGCGATGAATCCCCGGTTTCTCTACCATGTCCATTCTTCTTCGTCAAATTGGTTGGAGGTGGGTTCATCAAGGAGATCATCATTACCCCGCGAAGATGCCTCTGCTGCCGCTTCCGCCCAGCCTTGGCGCGGCTGTTTTGGGTTGGAGATGGTAATTTTACCCTTGGCAACATGTAATTCAACATCATCCGAAAAGCCAGCCTGAGCGATGATAGGTTTAGGCAACCGCACTCCCATTGAATTTCCAATACGAACAAGACGAGTTCTCATAATGGAACAATCCTGTAATTACAATGTAATTTTTTGATTTTTATCCTACAACCCGACAGAGGTGAAGGCAAGGGAAAACTTTATTTCCCCCTTGTTAATAATCTCACATCCTTAACTCTGCCAATCAACCATCTCATTGAATCGCCCAACAATGAAAGCGCCGTCAGCAAGCGCATAGGATGCTATGACTTGGTCACACCCACCAAATACATCGAACAAAAACGTCCCCGGCGGCCCGCCGGTTCCCATCCCGAACACGGAAGGCAGTCCCCACAGCGCCGATGGTACATGCAGGGGACACCCTGTGGGAGAGTAGGACATCGCCAGTCTTTTTATTCAAAAACACCCCAGTCTCAGCAATGAGGCTGGGGTGTTTGTGTTTAAATATACAAATGTTCTATTGATAAGGGTTTGAATTTGTTCATATACCAAGTTGCAACAAGAATGTTGGTTAAAATCGATTGAGCAGCGATGGTCATGGTTGGCTATGCTTCGCTTTGAACTCATCTTACAGTTTCATTATCCTGTATGGTTTCGTGAAAGATAACTCACTTTTTATATGCAGTTTGGTATTGGATGTGTATATCTTGCTGGAATGGTGTGCTGGAAATGCGCTGGTTGAAGCGTAGTTTCTTTCGAGCGGGATGGGGAAGGAAAAGAAAGGCCGGACGCTTTTCTTCCTGATCATTCTAAGTAACAACGTTATTAAACAGCGCGTATTATTTTTTGAGTAGACCAAATTGTTTTGTGCTACTCATAAAAATAAAACCGGGGCTGCGCCAACACCGCATGATCGGCATTCAAGCCATCCTCCGTGCCCCAGATCTCTAACAGCAGATGATGTTCTCCATCAAGCGGATAATTCAAATGCCATCCATCGGTTTTGACACCAAGAATCGGGCTGCGTTTCAATAACGTATTCTCCGAACTCAACAGCGCCACAATCGATGATGGAGCATCTTGAGGCAAATCGCCCGAAACGCCGATGACGCATGAAAACCGTTCAGCTCCCTCCGGCACCGGTATTCGTAGGCGGGTGCCCGCGTGAATTCCATACCCCTCTTGATACACGGCATCTCCAATGGTCAATGGGTTTCCGTTTAAGGTTAGGTTTTGTCTCGGCTCCATCCAATGCCATTCCAACACCTCCCACGGCAACTGTGAAAGCGGGATGTAGCCCTTTTCTTCTTTGCTGATGGCGGAGGATAATTCGGCCCGAAAGATAAAGCGCTCATCGCTGACCGGAACCGGTTGCAGGGTCAAATACGGCGATTGATTGTCTTCGCCCAACGGCTGCAAATAAATAACCGGACGCCGATCGTTTGGAGAAACCGGCGGATATCCCAGTGCCGATTTCCCTTGCAGATAAGATATAACCAAGTCAACCCCGGCGCGGGTTTTGTCATGATTCCAGCGGTAGACGCGCAGGTCTTTATCAGGATACTCTCCCGACCACGCGAGGTATTTCATGGCGTTGGTTTCTTCCCAATACGATGACAGGACTACCGCCTTTTCCGGTAAGGCTTCATAAAGAGCATCATAATCATATTTCCGTTGGGCACTGTTCCTTTCGGATATCGTATGAAACGTGTTGTTCGCTTGCAGAATGAAAACGGCAATCAAAAACAATACCGCAAGGGAACTGGCCGCCCATTTCCGCCGCATCCATTGGCGCAACGCGGTGGTAAAAGATAGGGCGCCAACCGCTGTGAAAATACATCCGGCCATTAAGGCAGGCACCAATACCGCTTCGCGGTCTGCTTCCGTCCAAATGCCGGTTAAAAATACATGCACGATGAGGAGCCAAAATAAAATTAAGGATTCCGGCTTTTTTTGATTAATCCATTCGTACATGCCAATGGCGGCGAAGATCGATGGCACCACACCCCAATAACCAATAAAATGGTCAACTCCAGATCCAATGCTGTTGTTGATGATCCAATACCAGCTGCCTTGCAGCAGATTGGTGTTGCTGCCGCCTAACATGTAATGAACGAATTCAGAAAATGACGTGAAGGTGTAGTAATCAAACGAATGCGCTCCCATCAATGCCCGAATGGGAAAATACAAAAACGTCAATAGAGGAATCAAAAAAGCAATGGCGGCCCCTATTTGATTTTGAACCGGCGGTTTTTGTTTTGGAGGTGAAATCCACACCGAAACCGCCAGCCCAAGCAAAAGAATGGCCGTCATCAAATGATGGGCCAGGCCGAAGCCGACACCGAAACCTCCAGCGATGAGCCAGCCCGATTGCGGGTTATTCATCCACCGAAAAAAGCAGAGCAGCACAATCGCGTGGATCAAAAATTGAAAAGCATAAACCTCCGTTACCGTACCATTCTGCCAAAACGGCAGGGAAAAGACGAACAATCCCATCACCAGATACGCAAAGGTTTTACGAAACTCAAATAGCAGCAGGATTTCCATAATCAGCGCCGCGGCAAGCGCGCAGCTAAGCACGGAAAAAAATGTAACGCGCAAAGCCAATGTGCTGACCGGAATATAAGATATCAGATGGGTGATGAGATGATAAAGCGGATAACCCGTGGGATGAGATATCCCCAACACCTTGCCGGATATTTGGAATTCCGCCGAATCCAGCGCCCCGCCGATGCCAGGATACATGGTCCACCCATAAACCAGCAGCGTGATAAGCAAAATGATATAAGAATGGATTCTCATCAGCGATCGTTCGATTACGTTTGTGAGTTCGAAGATTTGGCCAACCGGCTATAGTTTATGGAGATTTTCATGCCGGCAAAGTTCCCCGCTACTTGGATTAACTTTTTGCTTTCGGGATCAAAGTGCATATCGATGATAGCCTTCTTGCGGTCTTCGGCTTTTTTGCCGGTGGTGTCGGTAATTAATTCGTAGCGGTAGATCATATGAAGGCCGTCGTGTCTTTCCGCTTCTTCATACGGTTTGCCCAACACCGCTCTCATATTATCATAGGTGGGGATGACCAAACCGTCTTGAGATACCCGTTCCACATCTCCCTTTAGCTGCCGTTTGGCCTTATCGATTTTACCGTGGCCAACGGCCCGGATGGAAAGTTCCAAAAAATCCGCCGGCACAATTTCTAATATGACGGGAGAAAAGACAATCGCATTGAGCCGTTTGTTTTTGTTAAAATTCAACGTGAAGATCAAATCTTGGTTTCCTGGAGTGGGAGAGTTCTCTACTTTGACAAATTGATAGACAAACGAGAAATCCGTCTCTTTGTGCTCAATATAACTGGGGTCCAACGCCGATACATAAAGGATATCCGAGTCATACAACAAAGGGTCTTTCATCCGCAGGGTAAACGATTCCTTGACCTCAACCGAGAAGTAGCGGTCAAACTTGGCCAACTGATTTTTGACTTCCAACAACCGCAGATAAACGCACCCCCCGAACGTCATACAAACCAATAATGCTGCCAACAACACCAAACGTCTTTTGTATACCATCTATAACCTCTCTTTATTTGCAAATATTTAGGTACTATATCATGAAAGTTGTTATTTGCCTGATTTCGTTTTATACCGGTGTTCTGTAGGATTGTCAGGTAAGAAAGACGCTAAGTCCTTCTTTCGCTGAGGCTTATCGCCGCGCTAAATTACCTATCCAAATTGGAAATGCTATTCCTTCTATAGAACGAAGGAATAGCATACTATGGTTTGACCTAAGATGCCAACAGGAGAGTACGGGATGAATATCAAAGACCTATTGCGGCGGATGCCAGAAATGCAATCATCCGATCTGTATTTAAAAGTTGGGTTAGCCCCCTCCATGCGGGTTCACAGCGAAGTGTTTCGCCTGGAAGAAGAGCCGATCACGGATGATCAGATGAGCAAATGCTGCCAAGAAGTGATGAACGATCATCAGCAGAAAATTTTCTCCGAACGCCCCGATCTGGATTTTGCGTATACACTGGAACCCGGCAAACGCTACCGGATCAACCTCTTTCGCCAGCAGGGGCATGTTGGGATGGTAGCCCGCTTCATTCGGGATGAGGATTTGCGTTTTCAAACCTTGCATTTGCCCGATGTCGTGCGGGAACTGGCAGAACTGCCGCGCGGCTTGGTCATACTAACCGGAGCGACCGGTAGCGGAAAATCAACGACGCTGGCCGCGATGATTTCCTACATCAACGAGCACTTTCAACGCCATATCATGACGATTGAAGATCCCATCGAGTTTATTCATACCGATAAAAAATCGCTGATCAATCAGCGGGAAGTAGGGTTTGACACCAACAGTTTCACGGACGCGCTGCGCCATGTGGTGCGGCAAAGCCCTGATGTGATTCTGATCGGCGAGATGCGGGATATGGACACCATGATGACGGCCATTTCCGCGGCCGAAACCGGGCATTTGGTATTAACCACGCTGCATACTTCGGATGTGGCGCATACCCTAGACCGCATCATCAACTACTTTCCCGACCACCTCAAGCCGCAGGTACAGCAAGAGTTGGCGCAATCGCTGGAGGGAATTATTTGTATGCGGCTCTTGCGCAGCAAAGCAGGCGATGGACGGGTGCCGTCGCTGGAAATATTGCGTGCCACCTCCAACGTAAGAAAAGCGTTACAAGACGGTGAATTGTGGCGTTTAAAAGAAATTATGCAAAAGGGTGACGAATTCGGAATGCAAACGTTTAATCAATCGATGCTGAAGCTGTTCCAAAAAGACATGATTTCATTTGAAGAGGGCTTGCGCCATTCCAGCAACCCGGAAGAATTTAAACTCAACGCAAAGGGCATGTTTACCGGCACCGAATCGATTGGTATTTATCCGGGCACGGAAACGGAATACTAATCCAATAAGGAAAACAATCGTATGACAGGCAGCGTATTTTATGTATTGGTTTTGGTTTTTGTCTCAGCGTTGGCGAATTCATCGGAACAAAATATGGTTCCAAAGATGAAGCCGCTGGGGGAATATTCCCCATCCCCGTTTGCATTGGAAATGGAACATTTGCCGGATGAAGCCACCGCGAATTTCTTTATCCGCAAGGTTACAGGCAATAAGTATAGCGCTTGGGAACCGGTGCATCCGGATAACCGGCGGTCGGCTTCACTAATGATTTTTCCCGCTTCGCATGAGTACCGTTATCAAATCCGTCCGGTGGTGAAATCGGGAACGGATGCGGATATGGTGCGGTTGAGTGATTTTGAAGGAACCGGGGATCAATTGGTGCTGTGGTTTGAATCCACCAAACAAGTCTACCGCTGTGACTACTTTATTGACCGCGAAAACAAGGCGCAAGGCAATACTTGTTTGACCCTGAAGGTTCGGCAAAATGAAGAAATTGATATCAATGAAGACGATTTATTGGGCTTTAAATTGATGGACCGTGTCCCCACATTGGATTGGAGCGGTTACCGGTATTTGGAACTCTATTTTTGGAGCGATTTTCCCCACCCCTTTTCGCTGCTGCTGAAGGGGGAGGGTGAATCATACGAAGCCCCTCTTTTGGATTATGCTTTGGAACAGGAAGGCGTGGGGAATTGGCATTTTATTCGGGTGGATTTGAATGAAGTGTTTGAGACGACAGACGAACGAAGCACGATTCAAATGTGCGCCTTTTCTCATCCCCTGGAAGGGTTGAAAAAAGGGAATGAATATACCGTGCGCTTTGACGCGATGCGGTTGTGGAAGGATGTATCGTTTGAAGAAACCACGGTTGATGCTACCCCGCCCAAAGCGCCGGCGGAACTGTCTCATCAAATAAAGGGGCACGAAATGGTGTGGACGTGGGCGGCATCATCAGACAATGAATCCGGGATCAGGGGGTATGCCTATTCTTGGAGTTTAAAAAGCGGTGACCGGCCGGGAAATACCGTAATGGTAACAGAACCAAAAGCCGTTTTTCCATTCAAAAAACCCAACCGCTATGTGGATTATCATTTTAAAGTGATGTCATGCAATAAAGCCGGGGTTTGGTCGGAGGTAGTATCGCAAACGGTGAATTTCAATCCCAAAAATTACTAACCATTCCCCGATCGGATTGCCCGTTCATAATAGAGATATCTATTCATAAAACAGGAGAAAAATCATGTCTCAACCGAGAGAATTAATCGGCAAAAAGATATTATGTTTTGTGGGGGATATCTATGAAGATTTGGAACTCTGGTATCCCAAACTGCGTCTGATTGAAGCCGGCGCCGATGTGGTGGTTGCCGGGCCGGAAGCGAATGCCGTATACGCCGGAAAGAACGGGTATCCCTGTAAATCCGACACGGCCATAGCGGATATGAACGCGGCGGATTTTGACGGCGTGTTATGCCCCGGCGGTTTTATGCCGGACAAATTGCGCCGCGACCCGAAGGTGTTATTCCTGGTGAAAGAGTTTGCCGAGGCAGAAAAATTGGTTGCGGCCATTTGCCACGGCGGCTGGATACCGATCTCAGCCAATGTGTATAAAGGGGTTAAGGTGACCGGGTCGCCCGGCATCAAAGATGACTTGATGAACGCTGGGGCGGTATGGGAAGACGCGCCGGTGGTGGTAGACCGTCACTTTGTTTCCAGCCGAAAACCCGATGATTTGCCGGCGTTTTGCCGGGGGATTTTTCAGGTGTTTGGTGTCTAGTACTTTGTCAATCAAAAAATGACGGCTGGCTATCCGTTGTCCCCCCCTCAACATATTCCCTTGAGTACTGGAGTCTGCTTATTTGTATATACTTATATATAGAAGAAAAAAAGATGTGGATCCTGCTTCTGTTTGGAAAATGGTTCAGAAAGTGGGCGGCCCAACATCTTGATAAAAGACGGTATATACGCTTTAAATATCAAATAATGAACAAGAAAAGTTTATTATGAGACATATTGATTTCATTACAGTTCGTTTATCAACTGAGTTGTTCACGGTTGGATTTAACAAAAAAACAATAGTATCTTTGAACGTTTATGCTATAATATTCATATATATAACGTTTACCGTTTCCATATGGGGGGGAGTATTCGCGCGGCGATAAGCCCCGGCAAAAAAATAACGTAGCGGTTTTCTCTCTTCAAAATCCTACATAGAGTTGGCATAAATAGTTTGGGTAACGGTTTTTACAAAAACAATGCGCTTTGCTTCTGGGTGAAGCAATCGCTTTCGATATAAATGGTGATTATTATGCTGTTACAAGATGAAATACAATCGCTAAAAGACTTGGTTGTCGAACAAACCCTTTCCTTGGAAAATTCATTGCGGAAGTCGATTTCTTTATGCAAAGAACACAACACGGTTAAGGAAGAAGAAGTCAAAAAGCGTGAAGAAAGTATTTTGCATCTCTCACAAACTATTGAAAACCAATGCCTGCGCATCCTATTGCTGCACCAACCCGTTGCGACCGACCTGCGCTACATCATCATGATGTTCAAAGTCAACCAGCATTTAGAGCGAATGGCTAAATACATCTGTAACATCGCCAAACGGGCTGGTTTAATCAGCACTTACTCGCCGCAAATACAAGTAAATTTGATAGAAATGGCAGAAAAAGTGCATTCGTTGGTGGAACGCAGTTTCAAAGTTTTGGTGGAACTGGATGAAGAAGAAGCCGAAAAGATTTGCAATGATGACTATAAAATTAATTCGATGCGCAGATATTTTAAGGAAATTATTATTGAGTCGACCTACAAGGAACCGTGGAAATCGGCGGCATT
This sequence comes from uncultured bacterium, assembly GCA_964449065.1. Taxonomy (GTDB): domain Bacteria; phylum Hinthialibacterota; class Hinthialibacteria; order Hinthialibacterales; family Hinthialibacteraceae; genus CAYVAZ01. The sequence continues at coordinate 12,845 of CAYVAZ010000049.1, read as the reverse complement.
TTTTGAATTGCTGGATTTAGTCCGTCATTTGGAACGATTGGGTGATATGGCGACAAATGTAGCAGAAGAAGTCATGTTTATTAATTCGGCCGATCATTTGCATCCCGTGATTGCCCGCTAAAAAAAGTTTTGTTCCTAATCAAATCTTAACCGTTTGCCTGTAAAGTTTTCTACACTATGTTTTATTTACTTCAAGGCTAGACTTGCCTCCTACACAACAGACACCGTGATAAACTGACGACGTGATAAATTGACGACGTGTCAAAGTGGCAATTCAACAAACGGATTGCGCTTAGCGTTTCGGTAGATTTCAAATGATAACCAAAACGAACCCAACAGGTTCATATCGGAGATGAAAAAAATGAATGGATTCAGCAAAACGATCGCAATGTACATCGCGTGTATCGTATCGATACCATCGGCTTATTCACAAATTGAAATGGATCCGAATTTGCCGGAATACCAAGTGGTTCAAGGGGTTTCCGGCAGCATCAAAAGTGTTGGTTCCGATACTATGAACAATCTGATGGCCTTGTGGTCGGAAGGATTTCAATCGTATTACCCTAACGTAACGGTTGAAATTGAAGGCAAAGGGTCTTCCACCGCCCCGCCGGCGTTAATAGCGGGGACCGCAAACTTTGGTCCTATGAGCCGCGCGATGAAATCGGCGGAAATCGACGAATTTGAAAAAAAATTCGGGTACGAGCCGGTTCAGCTGCCCGTCAGTTTGGATATGCTCGCCGTTTATGTGAATAAGGATAATCCCCTTAAAGGGCTATCGCTTCCGCAGGTGGACGCCATCTTTTCCAAGAACCGATTGGGTGGATATCCTACCAACATCACCAAATGGGGACAGTTGGGCTTGACAGGAGTATGGGAAAATCTACCGATCAGTGTTTATGGCAGAAATTCCGCTTCGGGAACCTATGGTTTTTTTAAAGATCACGCTTTATTCAAGGGCGATTTCAAAGATTCGGTGAAAGAACAGCCGGGCAGTTCCGCTGTCGTGCAGGGGGTTGCCAGCGACAAAGGCGGAATTGGATACAGCGGAATCGGGTACATCACGGCGGATGTACGCGCAGTGCCATTGTCCTTTGATGAATCTGGCGAGTATCAAGAAGCGGTCGCTGCCAATGCCTACAGCGGTGAGTATCCGCTTTCCCGCTTTTTGTGGTTGTATGTGAATTACAAGCCGGGCAGCCAATTGGACCCGTTACGCCGGGAGTTTGTAAAGTATATCGTAAGCAAAGATGGCCAACAGAATGTAATCAAAGACGGCTATTATCCGCTCAGCGCGGAACTGGCGAAAGACATATTGCGCATGGTTGGGATACACTAACCGGTACCCGAAAACAAAATAGGGGACACAAGAGTTGGCTGGTTGCATAAAATCCAACTCGTTTTTGTATTGACAATGGACAATCAAATTCAAATTCCCAAAACACGCCGGCGAATTTCTAAAAAAACCAGCTGGACGATACTGTGGGGTGACCGGATCGCGCATGTTCTGATTTCCATCGGGGGGATCGGTACGATTATCGTGGTGTCACTGGTATTTTTCTTTTTATGCTGGGTGGTAATGCCGCTCTTTTTGTCTCCAAGCATCAAGCAAATCACGGCTTACTCCGTACCATGGGATGACCGCGCGGCTGAACCCGTTTTGCTGACGATGGATGAGTTTCAGGTGATCGGTTGGGCCTTGTTTGAAGACGGCGCCGGTTTGGTCTTTCGCGTCGATACCGGTGAAGAAATCGAGCGGTTCGATATCGGTGGCGGGAAAGAAATTACAGCAATCGATTACGCGCAGGATGAGCGGTCAATTCTTCTGGGATTTGCCGATGGTACGGTACAATTGGGGAGGGTGGGAGTCACAACAGAGTTTTTATTTCCGGATAATTTGGATCAAGAGCTCGTACGCCAAGCCCAAAGCGAACCGGTTGTTTATCAAAACGGTATGTTGATTCAAATTCCCAATGGACAGTTGCGTTGGCACCGGTTTGCAATCGATTTCAGTGAACCGATTTCGGTTTCGGAAAACAATGCCGTCGTATTGCTGCATCATATCAACCGGTCTAACGGCGTGATGTTCGCCGCACTGTTTGACAACAATGAATTGCGGATCGAGTCGGTGCGCGAACAAAAAAATTTATTGACCGGTAAAATGAAATACTTTGTTTCCAGCGGAGAGATTCCGTTTTCCCGTTACGCGGGTGATACACCGCCGAGCTTTCTTCATGTATCGGGGCTCGGCACTCATGTGGCATTGATTTGGAACGACGGCCGCTTGCTTCGGTTTGATACCCGAAAAGTGGATCAACCCGTGTTTGCCGAAGACGTGGATTTAACCCCAAACAACGCCAATACCATTACAGCGGTTGAAGCGCTGATCGGACAATCGACTCTTATGATTGGAAAGTCGGACGGCATGGTGGAAGCCTGGTTTCCGGTGCGCGCGCCCGATACGGATTCGCCGGATGGAAAGCGGATGGTCAAGGCCCATGAAATGCCGGAAGTCAGCGCGTCCGCACTCCGCACGTTTTCGCCCTCACAGCGCAGCCGTGTTGTAGCCGCGGGGTTTGAGGATGGAACGCTCTCGCTGTTTCATGTGACCACCAATCAAAATTTAAACACCATTTCCTCTCCCCAAAACCAGCCGGTGAAACAAGCGTTTTTCGCGCAAAAAGAAAACGGATTGCTGCTGTATTCGGATAATACCATCTCGCATTATACGGTCGATATCCGGTATCCGGAGGTGACGTTTTCGTCGATCTTTCTTCCCGTGTGGTATGAAGGGTACACAGAGCCCGCGCATGTGTGGCAAAGTTCCAGCGGTGGGGATTCATTTGAACCGAAATACGGGCTGTACCCGCTGGTTTTCGGCACCTTAAAAGCCACCGTTTATACCATGTTGTTTGCGCTGCCGCTCGCGCTATTGGCGGCGATTTATACCAGTGAGTTTATGAATCCCCGCACCAAATCGGTTGTGAAACCCACCATCGAGTTGATGGCGAGTTTGCCCAGTGTGGTGCTGGGGTTTTTGGCCGCGTTGATCATCGCGCCGGTGGTGGAAACGTTTATTACCACGGTTGTGACGATGTTTGTAATTCTGCCTTTTTTGTTTATTTTGGGGGCCTATAGTTGGCAACTCTTGCCCGTTCGAATCGTGGCAGTGTTGCGGATGTATAAACTTATGTTGATGGCGGTTCTTATTCCTCTATCGGTTTATCTTTCCTATCACGTAGGATGGGTGGGCGAATATTTCTTTTTTGGCGGCGATATCAAATCCTGGCTGGATGGACAGACCGGCACGGCGGCCGGCGGCTGGATGTTTGTGCTTTTGCCATTGAGCGCGCTCTTGTGCGTTTGGGTTATTGCCGCGTTTATCAATCCGTTCTTGCTTTCGATTTCCGCCCATTGGAGCCGGGAGAAGCACGCGCTGGTGGATTTTATCAAGTTTGCTTGCGCTAGCGTGGCGGCATTCGCGCTCAGTTGGGGTTTGTCGGTTTTATTTTCGCATTACAGCTGGGATCTTCGCGGTACAGTTTTGGATACGTATGAACAGCGCAACGCGTTGGTGGTCGGCTTTATTATGGGATTCGCGGTGATTCCGATCATCTACACGATAGCAGAAGACGCGCTCTCCAGTGTGCCGGAACATTTACGCGCCGGTTCGCTGGCCTGCGGAGCAACCCCGTGGCAAACCGCGGTCCTTGTTGTGCTGCCCACCGCGATGAGCGGCATTTTTTCTGCCGTGATGATCGGCCTTGGACGGGCGATCGGAGAAACCATGATCGTGCTGATGGCGGCGGGGAACACACCGGTGATGGATTGGAATATCTTCAACGGATTCCGTACGCTTTCCGCGAACATCGCGGTGGAACTGCCGGAAGCGGTGCGGGACAGCACGCATTACCGGACTTTATTTTTGGCGGCGCTGTGTTTGTTTTTCGTCACCTTTGTGATTAATACGGCGGCGGAAATCATCCGCCAGCGATACCGCAAGCAGGCGCATCAATTGTAAATGAAACGGTGAGCATGAATACAGAATCCGTACAATCTTCTTCAAGGCCGGCACGGCGGCGGGCCATCAGTTCCAACGGAGAGCCGATGATTTGGTTGACCGGCGGGGCCTTGGTTGTGTCGCTTGTAATGATTACCGGACTGTTCGCGTTGATATTTTGGGAAGGATTCAGCACGTTTTGGCCTGCCCCTGTTGTCCAAATCAAAACGCATGGCGGGGAAACGCATGTAGGGGAAGTCACGCGGCATCAAAAATATAAGCCCAATCTTGAGAGCGTAGAGATACCGGACGGGCGATTGCCATCCCTGCAAGAACGGTTGGAGGCGTCCGGCGGATGGAGTGACCGGAGGTTGGTGCGGACGGGGAATTATGATCTAACCGGCGAACATTATAATTGGGTGAGTGACTTTGAGATTGAAGAAGAAACGTATCCAGAATGGGTTATGTTGGTGGAGCGGTTGTCCTGGGGGCGGTTTTATGGATTTCCGCAATCGTTTCTTATAGAAGGAGAACAGACAGCCAATACTCCGCAAGGGGTGTGGGAGGCGTATCAAACCTATCAACCCGGTGTGCGCGAGCGCCGGGCGGAAATTCGCGACTTGGAACGGAATCAATTGGGCAAAGTAAACGCCACAATCGAACACGCCCGGTTGCACGCCAAACAAATGGAATTGGACTATGGGCCGACTTCTCCGGAATATCAACAAGCGGAGCAGGAATATACAGCCATTCAGGAATGGGGGAATCAAGAGTTTTCGCGTTTGCGGGCGAAGATTCATGAACTGGATGAAGAAAACCGCAAGTATGTTATGGCGTTTCTAACGGGAAGCGGAGAACGCCATACAATTCCGTTGGCAAATGTCGTGCGGGCCTATCCTGCCAATCAATTGTCGTTTATGGATCAGGGGAGTGTGTACGGCTCGCGCTGGTTGGAGTTTTTAACCGCCGAACCGCGCGAAGCCAACAGCGAAGGCGGCGTCTATCCCGCCATCTTCGGTACGGTGGCCATGACGTTGATTATGGTGTTTGCCGTGGCTCCGTTTGGGGTGTTGGCGGCATTGTATTTACGGGAATACGCCAAAACCGGCCCGATGATCAGCATGATACGCATCGCGATCAACAATTTGGCCGGGGTCCCCAGCATCGTATACGGTGTATTTGGTTTGGGATTTTTCTGCTATTTTATTGGCGTGGGGATCGATGAGTTGTTTTTTCAAGCCAAACTTCCCAGCCCGACGTATGGTACAGGCGGGTTGTTGTGGTCGTCTTTGACTCTGGCTCTGCTCACCTTGCCGGTTGTCATTGTGGCAACCGAAGAAGCCTTGGCTGCGGTTCCGAATTCGATGCGGGATGGATCGTATGCCTGTGGTGCGAGCAAATGGCAGACCATTCAGCGCATTGTGTTGCCGCGCGCGCTGCCCGGAATTATGACGGGAATGATTTTGGCGATGGCGCGCGGCGCGGGCGAGGTGGCTCCGCTGATGTTGGTGGGCGCGGTGAAACTGGCTCCCGAATTGCCGGTGGATGGCGTGTTTCCATACATTCATCCGGAACGCAGTTTTATGCATCTTGGCTTTCATATCTACGATTTGGGATTTCAAAGCCAAAACAGCGAAGCGGCGATTCCGATGGTGTTTACGACGACGCTGCTGTTGATCTTAATCATTTTCACTTTAAATCTATTGGCGATTTGGCTGCGAAAACTGCTGCACAGACGGTTTGTGGCAAGCCAATTTTAATAGGAGTAGAAGCGTGGTAATTAACCGGTTTGGTGAGGGTGCGAATCCCGTATCCTCCAAAGAAAATAACGCGGTATTTAAGAAAATTGAAGCCGGTGAGCCGGTTAGCGCGCTGATTCATGATGAATTGAAGGCGGAAGATTCAACCATTCATATCCGCGACTTTAATTTATGGTATGGCGATGACCAAGCCTTGTTTGATATTTCCATGCCGATTCCGAAGGGGAAGGTTACGGCGTTGATCGGTCCCTCCGGGTGTGGAAAATCGACGTTGCTGCGTTCGGTGAACCGGATGAACGATCTGATCGACTCGGTTCGGATTGAAGGGGAAGTTTTGTTGAACGGGGATTCGATATACGGGCCGGGTGTGGATGTGATTGAACTGCGCAAACGGATGGGGATGGTGTTTCAAAAATCGAACCCGTTTCCGAAGAGCATTTTTGAGAACGTGGTGTACCCGCTGCGCATTGCGGGGGAACGCAACAAAACGGTGTTAAAGGAAATTTGCGAACAGAGCCTGCGCGGTGCGGCGATATGGGAAGAAACCCATGACCGCTTGCATCAAAGCGCGTTGGGGCTTTCGGGCGGGCAGCAGCAACGGCTGTGTATCGCTCGCGCGATTGCGTCCGAGCCGGAAGTGCTACTAATGGATGAACCCTGTTCGGCGCTGGACCCGATCGCGACCAGCAAGATTGAAAATCTGATCAATGAGCTGCGCGGGGAATATACCATATTGATTGTGACGCACAACATGCAGCAGGCCTCACGGGTAAGCGACTACACCGCGTTTATGTATTTGGGGCATTTGATTGAATATGGAAGCACCGAGACGATATTTTCGGCGCCTTATTTAACCGAGACGGAAGATTATATAGCCGGCCGCTTTGGGTGATTGGTATTACGCCAAAATGGGCTGGATCAGATTGCCCCCGACATCGGTCAGGCGGAAATCACGGCCTTTGAAGCGGTAGGTCAGTTCGAGATGATTGAGGCCAAGCAAGTGCAGAATGGTCGCTTGCAAATCATGGACGTGAACAGTGTTTTCGGTAATGTGAAAACCGAGTTCATCTGTTTTGCCGAGTTGGACGCCTTTTTTTAGACCGCCGCCCGCCATCCACATGGTGAACGCTTGCGGATGATGGTCACGCCCCATGCTGCGGCCGAGTGCCGCGTTGCTTTCAACCATGGGCGTGCGTCCAAACTCGCCCCCCCAAATAACAAGAGTTCGATCCAGTAATCCTCTATGTTTCAAATCTTTAATTAACGCGGCGGAGGGTTGATCGGTTTGGCCGCATTGCTGTTTTAAGCCGCCAAAGACATTGCTGTGGTGATCCCACCCTTCATGAAAACAACTGATAAAGCGGACGCCGCGTTCGACCAAACGCCGGGCCAGTAGGCAGTTGTTGGCGAAGGACGCTTTGCCGGGTTCCGCGCCGTACATCGCCAGGGTTTGTTCGCTTTCTTGTGAGAGGTCGATCAGTTCGGGAGCGCGCGCCTGCATGCGGTAGGCGAGTTCGTAGTTGCTGATGCGGCCGGCGATTTCGGGGTCGCCGGTGCGTTGGTAGTGTTTTTGATTGAGGCTGTTGATGACATCCAGCGTGTCACGCTGGGCGGTATCATCGACTCCATCGGGATTGGAGATATTGAGGATGGGATCGCCTTTGGATCGGAACGGGACGCCTTGGTAGATGGTCGGCAAAAAGCCGCAGCCCCAGTTGGCGGCCCCGCCGCTGGTGCCGCTGCCGGAACTTAACACCACATACCCCGGCAGGTCATCGGCTTCGCTGCCAAGTCCGTAGGTGACCCACGAGCCCATGCTGGGGCGTCCCAATTGTGGCGCGCCGGTGCTCATAAAGATTTGCGCGGGGGCGTGGTTGAACTGATGGGTGGTCATCGAATGGATAAAGACCAGTTCGTCGGCGACTTCATGCAAATGGGGGATCACTTCGGAAAGCTCCACCCCGCTTTGCCCGCACTTTTTGAATGAGAAGCGGGAGGACATAAGCGAGGCATCACGGTTGATGAAGGCATAGCGTTGGTCTTTGACGATTTCTTGCGGGATGGGTTTGCCGTCGTGTTTATTGAGCGCGGGTTTGGGGGTGAATAAATCCAACTGGCTGGGCGCGCCGGCCATAAAAAGAAAGATAACGTGATCGATCTTCGCCTCATAATGCGGCGGTTTGACCGCCATCGGGTTGTCAATTTCCGCGGTTGCAGAGCGTGTCATAGCATTGGTCAGCATGGAGGCCAGCGCGATTTTGCCGATGCCCACCCCGCAGTCTTCAAAAAAGTGGCGGCGGGTCAGGGCGTGGGTTTCGTTTTGGCAGCGTAGTTCTTCCAGCAGTGGATTCATGGTTTACTCTTTCGTAATGGTTTCGTCCAGGTTTAACAAAACGCGCGCGAGCATCGTCCAGGCGCGCCATTGGGTTGGGTCTATATCTTCCAGATCAATTGCTTGGATGGGGTCCGCGGCCGGTTGGATTTCTCCCCGATGGATGCGCAGGTACTGTTTGCCGTAATAGCGCAGCAGTGATCCGGCTTCGTCTCTGGTGGGTTGGCGGGCTGTGCAGAGTTCAAACGCGTAGCGCAGTTTGTCGGATAATGTCCCCTCGGCTTCTGTGAGTACGCGGTACGCGAGCGCTTGAGACGCTTCTAAGAACACGGTGTCATTCAAAAGAGTAAGTGCCTGTAAGGGTGTGTTGGACCGGTTGCGTCTTACACACGCGGTATCGGCGGGCGGGGCGTCAAATGTGGTGAGCATGGGGTAGGGATTGGTGCGCTTCCAGTAGGTGTAAAGGCCGCGCCGGTAGCGGTTTTCATCCGTGTCGGTGTACCATTTGAGACCGCCGTATGAGAGCGCGCCCAAGCCGTCCGGCAGGGGAGGGAAGACGCTGGGGCCGCCGATTTTCCCGTGCAGCAATCCGCTCACGGAGAGGGCAACATCGCGAATGAGTTCGCCATCCAAACGGAAGCGGGGTCCCCGGGCATACCATTCGTTGTTTGGATCGTTCTCCAACAATTGCGGATTGACTTTTGATGATTGCTGATAAGTAGACGATGTAAGAATTAAACGGTGGATGTGTTTCATGCTCCAGCCGTTGTTCATGAACTCGACGGCAAGCCAATCGAGCAGTTCGGGATGAGACGGTTTGCTGCCGCGCGTGCCGAAGTCATCGACGGTTTCCACCAATCCACGCCCGAAATAGCGCATCCAGACGCGGTTGACGGTGACGCGCGCGGTGAGGGGGTTGTCTTTGCTGACGATCCATTTTGCCAACCGCAGGCGGGGCGGTTCGGATTCGGGTATTTCTTCGATCGGATGCAGTACGGAAACCACACCCGGCTTGACCGGATCCCGCGGCTGCAAATATTCACCCCGGTGATGGAGTTTGGTGGCGCGCGGAACATCACGCTGCTTAACGATAAGGGAAGTTGGGTAGGAAGGCATGGAATCGATAAGAGACGCGAGTTCTTTATGCTGCTCATCCAACTCCGGTGTATCCAATAGAAAGTGAAAGCGCAGCAGGGATATTTCGCTTTCGTTTAATTTACGCTTTGCGTGAAGGATTGATTCTAACGCATCCGGCAAGCCGGTGGGCTGCGTGGTTGATTGATTGGAAACGCTGAGGCGGAATCGCCCCATCGTATAGGTGTGGATGTAGTTTTGATCAAACGTTACGCGGAGATGCTCATTGGAATTTAGATGAATGGGTTCTTCTAAATTGAATAGGGCTTGATATAACTTGAGTGGGTGTTTTTGGATCGACCAGCCGGTGTTGCGGTTGTTATCGATGGCGTTGCCGGCGGTGGCGTTTTTGGCGTGGGTGGTGGCTTTGGCGGATGCGAATGTTGCGTTTCGTATCACTTCGCCACCGGATACGATTTCGGCTTTGATTTCGCTGAGCATGAAGTTGCCGTCTTGCAGAACGGTGCCGCGTCCGGGGCCGTCGCCGGGCAAATCGGGATGCCGCAGCATGGAGAGTTTGAATGCCGAAATTGTTTGAATGGGAGAATCAAAGGTGACGGTGTAGACATCGCTATTGGGCATATCGCCATACGCCAGGATGGATTGATCCGGCAGTGTTTTGAGCAGGGTATGATTTTCCGCATCCATTGTTTGTGGTTGCAACGAAAGCCACTCGACCGCGTGTTTGCGCTTTTGGTGCAGCCATTCATAAAAGTGCGATTGCAGTCTGAGGTTGTTTGATTTTGGTGGATGATCTTCATCTGATATCCACTGATCATCAAAATTAAATGGTGGGAACCGGTCATCCAATTTAGCCAGATACGATTGAATGCTTTGTTTGACTTTGCGGCGTTCTTTGTCCACTTCGTCATCGGGGATTTTGACTTTAACTTCATCACAATTGTTAAAGTAGGCGAAGAATTGATAGTATTCTTTTTGGGTGATGGGGTCGTATTTGTGGGTGTGGCATTGGGCGCAGGCAACGGTTAATCCCAAAAAGACGGTTGACGTGGTGCTGACGCGGTCAACGATGGATTCAAAGCGGAACTCTTCGACATCCACGCCGCCTTCTTCATTGTGCATGGTGTTGCGGTGGTATCCGGTGGCGACCAGTTGATCCAACCCGGCGTTGGGCAGCAGGTCTCCGGCGATTTGTTCGATGGTGAATTGGTCGAAGGGTTTGTCTTGGTTCAAGGAATCAATCACATAATCGCGGTAGGCCCAAATTTCGCGGGGGCGGTCTTTTTCGTAGCCGTTGGTGTCGGCATAGCGTACCGCATCCAGCCAATGGCGCGCCCACTTTTCGCCGTAGTGGGGAGACGCGAGTAAATCGTTGATAAGATGCCGGTCCCAATCCGGCCGGCGATCGTTTGTGTATTTGTCTAACTCCTCCAAATTCGGCGGCAGGCCGATGGTATCCAAATACATGCGGCGGATTAACTTCTTACGCTCTGCTTTTGGAGAAGGGGAAAACCCTTCTTGCCGCATCTTATCCAAAACAAAGGCATCGATGGGATTTTTGATCCAGTCATTGTTTTGCGTTTTTGGTGGTTCGGGTTTAGCAGGCGGTATAAAGGCCCAATGCTTTTCGATTGACTTGACGGATTCACCAATATTGTCGGGCCAAGGCGCTCCCTGATTGATCCAGGAGCGAATCCATTCGATCTCTTCCGGTTTAAGCGGTTCTTTGCCTAAGGGCATTCGCAGTTGTTCATTGCCTGAAGTGAGGCGTTGCAAAAGAACACTTTGATCCGGTTTGCCCGCGACGACGGCGGGGCCGTGTTTGCCGCCTTTAAGGACGACGCTTTTTGCATCCAAGCGCAGCTCGCCGTGCTGGACCTCCTGGCCGTGGCATTCAAAGCAGTTGGTTTTTAAGAGAGGGAAGACTTTCTTTTCGAAAAGTTCGCTGGGGGATTCAATCGCAGATGATGATAGCGGGCATACAAATACAATACCATATACCGCAATCCAGGCGTATATTCTTCTTGGTATGCGGATACTATGAATCGGTAATTTGAATAAATGAACAATCCACTTCATACGGTTTTCGTACTTTCCTCAAATCGGCAATTATGCAAATATAATATCAAAAGAATCCGGTATGTTGTATGGGATGAGGAAGGAATTGTTCGATGACCCGTTCAAGAATCATGCAGATTCAAGTGCTTGGCGCGGCTATATTATTTGCCGTACACGTTGGATACACACAGCCGTTGAACCCTGCCGTAATCGCGGAAGAGGTGGTGTATTCGTTTGAGCCGCCGGATAACGGTTCGGGGCCGATGTGGTGCCGGGGCAATACCTGCATTGTGCGGATTGGGGATGAAGTGTTTGCCAGCGGATTGGAAACCGTGACCGAGTGGAAACCCTTGAACAATTGCCTGCCGTTGCTGTTTGCGAGAACGCCGGGCGGGTGGGAACAAGTGTTTCGGGGGAAGGGGCGTACCCGCGAACCCGGCCCGGTTGCAAGAGACCGGGAAGGGAACATTTTTTATTCCATCAACCCGACATTGACGGAGCCGGACGCCTACAACGGGCCGGCGGAACCAAAGGTATTGCAGTTTGATGCGGAACAGATCAACCAAAAGCCGGATACGCTTTTGCCGAAATGGGATGGCGAGCCGGAATTTACCGAGCATTCGTACCGCACCTTCGTCGCCGACGGCAAGCGCGGCGAGTTGCTGTTGATGCAGAACATCGGCTATGGCCACGCGGAGTGGTCGTTCCGGGATGAGAACGGGGAATGGTCTGCCAGCGGGCAATTAAAATGGCCGTTTGAAGAAGAGTATGACAAACCGCAGCCGGTGCGGTTGTGCTATCCGGCGGTTGCACTGCAAGACCGGAATGTCTTTTTTGCCGGGGTGAGTGATATCATTGAGCCGTACGATGAATGGCGCGGGTTTAAGCATGAATTAACGGGGCAAAAGTGGGATTATGACTTCCGGCGATTGTTCTTTACCTGGAGCGATGACATCACCACCGGGGAGTTTCATGAGTGGGTGGAAATTGCCAGCCGCGACAAAACCGCGGGGTGGATTACACCGTGGGATATGTATGTGCACGATGACGGCCGCGTGTTTGTGCTGTGGACGGAACGCGCCATTGATGAACGGCTGCGGGATAAATTCTTCCCGAATGCTAAACAGCGGCATTCGCTGGAAATGGCAATCGTCAACGATGGGATGGTAATCGAACGTACAACGATTGCGGAACGAAACGAAGGGCAGAGCGGTTTGGTGCCCAGCGCAGCGCGCTTTCATATATCGGAAGGTAACCGCTTGTTTGTGTTTTATTACGCCAGCGGGACGGTTGATGATGAACCGGTTGCAGGGAACTTCATTCAAGAAATGCATTTTGATGGGGCTGTTGGGAAAAGAAAACCGGTGCCGTTTGAGGTGCCGTTTACCAACTTCTTTACCGCTACCGTGCGGGCGGGGAATGAGCCGTCAAACCGTTTGGATGTTTTTGGCCAGCATGATCTGACCATGCGCTATGGATGTGTAGAGTTGTTTTAGTTTAACTGATGTTACGCAATCAATGATTGACGATTGCTTGAAAAATGGGTTTTGTTGTGAGCCAACTATTCTAAGTCAAACGCAATGTCTATCGTCTTCTCCCT
>CAYVAZ010000048.1:9132-21191 GCA_964449065.1 uncultured bacterium | reverse complement strand
GTGGGGGTTAAACGCTCAATGCTTCAAACCCTCCCCTAACCCCTCCCACCTTTGGAAGGGGGAATTTCTCTTCAAGTGGCTGACCTATTACTAAAAAGCATTTTCCGTAAAACATTTTCCGTTCCTTCATTCTTAGAGAACGTTTCTATTTGCTAATGGTATAATGGTTAATTACTGCTTGAAAAATGGTTTTAGTTATCGGCCAAATCTTTTTTAGCAGATCTCATAAAGTGTTTTCGCTTGGGGAGGGCGAGGCTCCCGCCGAGCCAGAAGTACCTCGATTAAATCAGAACACCTTTTTGGCAATCACTATACGTCAAACACTAGCTCTATGGTCTTTTCTATTTGGGTTACTCCGCGTACACAACCGGAGAGCATCGGCTTTCAGTTGGTGCGTCAATCCGTTCATCTCAATCCGGTTGTATGCTTAGAGCCTTTCAAGATTGGATAGATCATATTCGCCGTTGTCGCCCCGGGAGATCGATCAATCAGAGCAATAACACACAACAATCCCCCGGTACCTACGGTGTCACTCCCCCTTATTAAACGAGAGAACAACAACATCTTCTTCCTGGATCCATTTTAAAGTTAAACTCTTCCACTAATTTCCCGCCCCGACAATCTGGCTGTTGAGCACGTAAATATTCCCGCTCGACGTCAATCCGTTCGTGGTCTCATACACCCACTCGCCGTGCTTGGCCGCTACATCCTGATAGGCCTGCACACTCCACGGAAAATCCTGATCCCCATCCGGTCCCAGCGACGTCATCAAATACTCCACGCCAATTCGCCCCAGCGTGTTAAAGGTCGCATCGGTATCCTTGCAGTTGGGTGTCCCGTCCGGACCAAACGATACCCGGGATGTATACTCAAACACAGGCCTTAATCCCGTCCTCACGGTCTGCCGGTTCTCAAACTCCGGATCAATTCCCGCAAACGTGTCTTCGGGAATACTGGCAATGTATGAAACCGGAGTCGTAAGCGGCACATAAGACAAATGCTCTGCCTGCCCCACCCCGCAATCGCCATCGTAGGTATATTGATTATTGTCAATACGGTACTGCTCTTGCGCTATCGAAAGCGCCTTCATATCCGATACCACACGGGCAACCCGCGCGCGCAATTGCGCGTTTAAAAAGTTCGGCACGGCAATCGCCGCCAGAATTCCTATAATGGCTACAACGATTAACAACTCAATCAATGTAAATCCCGCTTGTTTCATTTTTTTTCCTTCCCCAAGAAAATGATAGATTCTTCTATTATATCATACCCGTGCTCCTAACAATATCCTAATCGTTCTTCTTTTCACCATTGCACCATTCCTACACGCATCTCACGGATTCGGCAATATCCGGTACAGTTGCAAATCATCTTCCCGGTGAATGAGCTTGCAATATCCGTTTAGAAATTCATTGACGCGCGGATGTGGATTAGTCGAAACACCTTTCCCGGTCGGTGCATACAGCAGATAGTTGATCCCCAATTCTTCAAATTGCCGGCGGGTATATTCCAAACCTTGCTCCAGCCATTTATCGACTTGAGGCTTAAAGTGCGCCCCACTTACGATGTATTTCCGGTCCAGATAAAACAAATACCCCGTGCGGTAACCGTACAATTCTTCTTCTGGATCAAGATTTTTGGCGATCCACTTTTTCATCCGAAACAACTCCGGCGTGAATATCTCCCGCTCAGTCAGCCACTCATAACGCGCTTCTTCACTCAGATATACGCCTCCAAACCAGCGGATATTCGGACTGCTCAGATAGGTATATTTCTCCCGAACAAACGTAATCAGCAGTCCCCCCACAATCAGCCAATACAGGATGGTTTTCATGTACGGTTTCACATGGGGATACTCATGGATCCATTTCACATTCATCGCGGTCAGCAAAACAATCACGCCATAGTTCACCGCAAACAACCGCGCGATATCCGATCCCCACAACAGCGTGAACAGCACATACGCGATCCAGCCGCTCAAGACCGGATACCGCTTATTGGGATGGGGGATCAGCGTTACCAATACCAGCGAAACGAACCCCAAAAAGAAAATTAAATCCGCGTTGTAAAGCAGCCAGTTGATATTGACCGCTATCTGCCCGAAGAATTCACCCATCGTATCCGACTTCAAAATATTGAGCCCATGATTGTTGGCGTTCGACTGCATCGCCGGCACAAAATGCTCTTGAGTGGGAACCAGCCCCCCCAGCATCGGATAAAGCGGATTGCCGGTATATACAAATGATTTCATCAACCACGGGCTCATCATCAACCACGCAATCAATGTATGGCCGCACCAAAGCATAAAGGCATGAGTGCGTTTGATATGGCAGAAAAAGATGATCCAAACCAGGATAAGCAGCCACTGTCCCACATACCCAAACAAGATGCCGTTAAACTTCGTCCCCATCGCCATCCCGCAAAAAATAGCCGCAATCCAGAAAACGTTTCGGTTGCGGGTTTCAAAAAACATCCACAACAACGCGTAGGAAAGAAACACATAAAAATACACCGCCCGCTGCACGTTTGCCATCACCGGCAGCCGAAAGTGCAGACAGCACAAATACACCGCAACCGCAAACAGCCCCCACCTCGCCGCGGCATAGCGGTTCACCACCGACCAAAGCAAAATCAAAACCGGAATGAAATGGCAAAGGATAAACACCTTCACGGTTGTATCATTGCCGATCAGCAATGACAAACAAAAATGCAAATGCACATTCATCGGGTAATGCGATGGCATATTGAAGGGCACGAGTTGAATAAAGCCGCCATGCGTAAGGTAATGCAGCGGCACGGCAAGATGATACCACAGCGAATCCACCTCCCGCTCTGGCACACAAGCCCCCAGCGTATAAATCAACAGCACAAACGCAATCACAAGCGAGGTCAACGGATTGCGTTTGAGTATGGGATAAACAATGGAAGCATGATTGTAAAAAATCCCCACCGTCAAAGGCAAGAGCGCAACAAAAACAATTCCATGCAGCGGCACCAACACCCAAAACCGCAAACCACCCACCATCCCCAGCGCGAAATAGGTATACGAAAACACAACCTCACCCAACCCAAACGCCAGTGCGGCGCGGTATCCCAATGGGAGATCAAGATGCAGGCGGCGTACGAGAAAAAATCCCAGTTGCCACACTACAAAAAACTGCCATACGCCGAATAGAAAATTGCTCATGTTGCGTTTTGTTTAATATGGTTTGCTTACGAACTCATAGAATTCCCATAAAAAGAAACTATATTATGAAGAGGGATTGGTAAAATCCCACCCTTACGAATTCATTTAGAAAGACAGCACGAATGACCGATTCAAAATCCCCCTTAGCAGCCGTCATCATGGGCAGCAAATCCGATTGGGATACCATGAAACACGCCGCCGGTGTGTTAGCCGAATTCGGCGTCCCGCATGAGTGCCGCGTGGTATCCGCTCACCGTACCCCCAAATGGATGAACCAATTCGCCGCCGAAGCGGAAGCAAAGGGGCTGGAAGTCATCATCGCGGGGGCGGGCGGTGCCGCGCATCTGCCCGGCATGGTGGCCGCGCAGACCGTCCTGCCGGTTCTTGGTGTTCCGGTGCAAAGCAAAGCGCTCAACGGAATGGATTCGCTGCTATCCATCGCGCAAATGCCGGGGGGCGTTCCCGTCGGCACTCTGGCAATCGGCACATCCGGCGCCAAAAACGCCGGGCTGCTTGCGGTGCGCATCTTGGCCAACCACAATCCCGCACTGCGCCAAAAACTCCATGCTTACGTTCAAGATATGGAATCCAAAGTATTAAGCGATACATTGTTATGAAGAATCCTATCTTCCCCGGTTCCACCATCGCGATCTTCGGCGGCGGGCAGTTAGGACGTATGTCCGCCATGGCCGCCAAACGGATGGGATACCGCGTGCATGTATTCGATCCCGACCCCGATGCCCCGGCCTGCCAAATCGCTCACGCAAAATGGAACCGCAGTTTCATGGATATGGACGCGGTAACCGCCTTCGCGCAATCCGCGGATGTAGCAACCTTTGAATGGGAAAGCATCCCTCTGCAAGCCATTCATCTAGCGGAAAAGCATGTGCCGGTTCACCCCAATGCCTCTGCATTGGATATCATCCAAAACCGGTGGAGTGAAAAATCGTACGTGAATAACATCGGAGTAGAAACCGTCCCCCTTGCTCACGCCCAATCGCTTGATGAATTTCACAACGCGGTCAAACAAATCGGCTATCCCTGCGTTGCCAAAACGGTGCATGGCGGGTACGACGGTAAAGGGCAAGTTCGTATTGAAACCGATTCACCCCTGCAAACCATTTGGGAAGAACTGGGCGAAAAGGATGTCGTGGTCGAACGTTGGATTGAACTCGCATCCGAATTTTCGGTCATCATCGCAAGAGGAACAGACGGCTGCGCTGAATTATACGGCCCTATCTTCAATCAACACATAAACCACATCCTGCATCTGTCCGTGTGTCCCTATCCATTGGATGAAACGATTGTTCGTCGTGCCAAAGAAATGATCACCGCGGTGGCCGAATCGATGAATTACATCGGCGTGTTGTGTATAGAATTTTTCTTGAGCAAAGACGGTAATTTGTATTTCAACGAAATGGCGCCGCGTCCGCATAATTCCGGACACCTCACCATCGAAGCACACCGCACCAGTCAGTTCGAACAACACATTCGCAGCATCTGCGGCTTGCCCTTGGGATGCGGCCGGCAACTGCAGCCCGCTGCCATGGTCAATCTTTTGGGTGGCTTATGGCTGGACCATTCCCCCGATTGGATTCCGGTATTGAAAGACCCGGATGCTTTCCTGCATCTCTACGGAAAAACCCAGCCTAAACCCGGACGGAAGATGGGACACGTCACGGTTTTAAACAATTCGGCGGAAGCAGCCAAAACCAAAGCCCTGCACCTCTATAACAGCATCACCAAAACAGAATAAATCCGTTTGCCATTTGTGTGATCCTGTTAACATCCAAGTCCTTATGATAGGATTGATTCTATCTACATACCTATCAAACGAAGAGAGCGTTTTGGAGCTGAATAAGCGGGGAGCACCGGCTTCTGGTACAGTGACAGGAAAAAAGTGTCGGCTAAGGTGAAAACCCTGTGGCTCGGCGGGAGCCCCGCCCTCCCAATTCCACCCGACACTAGGACACTGTCAGAATACCAGCTGGTAAATAGATGCACGAGGAACCTCTACCCAAACTTGAATCGCTCTAAAACCACTACAGTGCAATGATGAATGCAATCAATAAAAGCAATCCCGAAAGTACGAATTCAAAGATGCGCTGCTTCGCAAACTCACCCAGGAATCCGTCCCGCCGCATGACCACCGTGAGAAAAGACATGCAACCCAATCACAAAATGGAATTTTATTCCTTACAAGTTGTGATATAATGGAAGGGAGAAAGGAGATAAGTGATATGGTTAGTGAAATGAAAACATTCATAAAAACGTGGAAACTCGGACTTTTAGTCGTTGCCTTAATCATGAGTCTTCCTTTGGCTTTTGCTATTAATTCGATGTATGGTACGGCTTTAATTGGTAATGTTGCGGCAGCAGCAACCGGAACGGCCGCTTGGTTCCTAACGGTTACCGCAAAAACCGAATCACACAATTGATAACTCATGGATACGGATACGAATCAAGCCCAAGTAAAAGATGAGTGGATATTTTATTCAATCGTTCTTGGACTTATTCTTGCCATAGCATATTGGGGCATTCAAATTTATCTCCACTTTCAATCAGGAAAAGGGTTTTACATAACGGAAATCTCAAAGGATAACCTCTTTCATGGAGGGATATTGCTGTTTTGGGGATGGTCTATCGGTATGGCTACCCAGACTATTTATCGATCCTATTTTTATGGAGTTACAACAAAATTGGATAATTTGGAAATCAATAGATTTTATGTAATCTTTCCTTGTTTATTTTGGATTGGATTTACCATTCTAAATATCATCAATTTCTACCTTGCGATATTCAATAAAACACCCAGTACCTAAACAAAATACCCGATAAATCCGTTTGCGATTTTCGTGATCCTGTTATCATTTTATACCTTATGATAGGATTGCTTCTATCTACATGCCTATCAAACTAAGAGAGCGTTTTTGATCTGAATAAGCGGGGAGCACCGGTTTCTAGCCGGTGAATAGATGCACGTGAAACCTCTATCCAAACTTAAATCGCTCTAAAACCAATAGGGTGCAATGATGAATGCAATCAATAAAAGCAATCCCAACGCGTCTGCAATCCCACAACGCCCGGCCATCCGCATGGTCGAAGCCTTTCCGGTCAAAACAGAGGAAGGCACAGCCTACTGCATACGCGATCCGCAAAAAATCGCGGCAAACCCGCTGGTGCTGCCGCCCCCCGCGTTTCTACTCGCCAGCTTAATGGATGGCACCCGTACTTTGTTTGAGATCCAAACCGCCTTTTCCCAACAAACCGGCCAGGCCGTTCCGCTGAACATGCTAGAAGAGATGATTCAGCGCTTGGATCAAGAACTGTATTTGGATTCCCCTCACTTTAAAACCACCTATCAAGCGATTATCGATGAATTCCGCAACGTACCCGTTCGCATGGCAGCCCATGCAGGCGGTGCCTATGAAGCGAAAAAAGAAGGTTTAACCTCCTCTCTGAATCAACTGTTTGAAAATCTCAATGGCAATTCGGTTGCTGATTTGAACAAAGAGAAAGACCTCAGTCTATTGGTCTCTCCCCACATTGATCTGCACCGCGGCGGCCCCGGTTTTGCCCACGCCTACCGCGAAGTACGCGAACGGGAGCCTTCCGATCTTTACGTCATTTTAGGAACCGGCCATCAAAGCCTGCACAGCTATATCACCTGCACAACAAAGCCGTTTCAAACCCCGCTGGGCATTACGCAAACCGATACGAACTTCATAGATGAATTCCGCAGCCGCGTTTCGTTGGATGTGTTCGAGGAAGAATTCATCCACCGCGACGAACACAGCATCGAGTTTCAAGTACTGTTTCTCCAACACGTGCTGGGGGAAGCATGGCAGGGGAAAATCGTCCCCATCCTGTGCGGCTCGCTTCATAAGTTTGTGGATGAAGGCACCTCTCCCCGTGACGATCAATCCTTAGCGGATGCCTTGGATGTACTACGAAATATGATTCAAGAATATGACGGCAAGGTCACGGTCATCGCCGGTGTGGATATGAGCCATGTGGGCAAACGCTTCGGCCACGCGGAAGGCGCTCCGCAATCCGTTTTGCAACGCGTGAAACAAGAAGATCATCAAGTGCTGGAAGCACTAAAAAGCGGAAAGGCAGAAGCCTTTTACCGCAGTGTGGCTGACATGAATGACAAAAACAATGTCTGCGGTTTAACCCCGGTGTATACGGCTCTCGATATCGTCCAGCCGGTTGAGGGCAGCCTGCTCTATTACGATCAAGCGGTAGAAGGCGAAAACGATTCGGTCGTCACCTTTGCCAGCGCGGCTTTTTACCGCTAAAAAAAAACACCCTCAATTTGAGGGCGTTATAAATTTGTTGACACGCTTTGCTTCTTTACGCGGCTTGCGCAATGGCTTCCCGGGTGTCATCAATCATTTTCTTGAAATCATATACTATGACGCCAAAATACTTTTGCCCCGGTGTCCGTACCAGCGAAATCGCTTCTTCCCCATTTACCAAGGCGAACATATCTTGACCATCCGAAACAAAATACAATTCATGTTCCAAGGGACGTTCGATGTATTTCGGCATATTCTTTCGCAAATATTGGATGCCTTTGCGCACCTTTTGCACACTTAACCCCTGTTTCCGCAACTGCAAAAACCAGCGAAGCATCACCAAATCGCTGAACGAGTATAGCTTATGCCTTCCACACCCTTGCGCAGAACGAACACTGGCCCGAATCAACCCGGTTTTCTCATAATAATGTAGCCGCACCGGATCAATCTTGATGCCGTCCAACCGCTTGATGATATCAATGACTTCACCCGATTGGAACGCGGACTTTATCGGCCTTACTCTGGAATCTTTCATGGTATCCTCGCACGTCTCACAGGGTTATGATCCCTTTTCAACCCATCCAAAAAAAACATTACATGCAATGTAACTATACTACCGCACTTTCAGCCGAAAGGAAAGAGTCAATCTCACGTTTTTGCATTATTAACAAATCTTAACAAATGTCGCGCCAACCAACGTAAGAACACAATCTTCCAACCGGCCGCGAAAGTGCCATCTCCCGGCAAACGATTCCTAGAGTAAGACTTTCTGACGTCTCATACCCTCACTACTTTTTGCGGGTGGTTTTCTTTTTTGCAGTTGACTTTTTGGCTGCGGATTTTTTCGCCGTCGATTTTTTCGCTCCGGACTGCTTCGCCGCCGACTTCTTAGCGGTCGACTTTTTCGCCGTTGCTTTTTTCGCCGTCGCTTTCTTCGTGGTGGCCTTTTTCGCCGTCGCTTTTTTCGCGGTCGTCTTCTTCGCTGTCGCTTTATTCGCCGTTGCCTTTTTCGCCGTCGCTTTCTTTACGGCCGCTTTTTTCGCGGTTGACTTTTTCGCTGCCGCTTTCTTTGGGGTAGACTTCTTTGCTGTGGTTTTCTTTGCTGTAGCCATGGACTTCACTCCTCCTGATTATTTCTTTTGTAATGGATTTCGCAATCCATTTTGTTTGCGTTCCCAACTGTTTACAGCATATTAAATTACAATTAATGTAATTTTGCAAGTAAAAAATTTGTCCGATCAAAAAAAAATTATTTGCAATCATAGCGGATTCATTCAATATTGCAATAAAAAAATCATAAAAATGGAATAAAAAGTTTCGATTGATTACCATCATGAAGCAAGTTTATCTCTCACTAGCCTTTATCATTTTGTTTCAACTTGTGACGATTCTATTTTTCGTTCTCTCCAAAAATATCTTGAATTTGGATGAAAACTTTTTTACAGTATTTATCCCGTGGGTGTATCATTCTCCTCTTCTCGTTCCTCTCATGATGCTGGCAAGCTTCGGGTTAACGTTTTGGTCTATCGCTACTTTCGCCAATAATAGCAGTGTGTTCCGAAGATACCGTTTCAAACTGACCGCATGGAGCGGCCTGCTCTTCCTCTCCATTTTGCCGTTGGGAAACTGGATCAAACACAACCTATTTTTTTTCGAACATTGGATGTGGCTGTGCGCGATTTGGTTTCATTTCTCGATGATCACACTTCTTTCAATCTCGTTTGGGTTGATGAACGCGGCCGAAATCAATCAATCACACGTCAATAACTCTTCGAAATATTTTTGGAAATGGAACGAAAAAAAAGTCAGCCAAAGAAACCTATTGTTTGTAGGAAGCGCGTTTTTTTGGGTGGTCTTCGTTTCACTTTTTTTAGGAGAATTCGTGCTAGGCGGCATTCCGCATGTACAAGACAGCATCGCGCAGCTCTTTCAAGCCAAGATATTCGCGTTGGGAAAATGGTCGCTATCCATTCCAAATCACTCCGAATTTTTTGAACGTATCTATACCGTCATGAAAGACGGCCGCTGGTATTCCATCTATCCGCCCGGTTACGCGATGGTGCTATCGATTGGCGTATGGCTGCATACGGCGCAATGGGTCAATCCGCTTCTAAGCGGCTGCATTGTTCTGCTTACGTTTATTATTGCGAAGAAGATTTATGATACTGCCACCGCCCGACTCACTATTTTGTTCTTGCTCATTTCCCCCTTCTTCATCTTCATGGCCTCCGGTTGGATGAACCACCCCACCGCTTTATTCTTTGCCATGCTGTTTTGGTATTGCTTGATCCAATGCGGTAACGCAAGCGGAATGCAATATTATTTATGGATAGTTGGAGCAGGCGCCGCGCACGGCATGATGTTTCTTACCCGTCCCATTACCGCGATTGCCTTTTTGTTCTTCGGCATACTTTGGATGGCCCTGCATCAAAAACAAATCTTCCTTCGCTTAATGTCCACGCTGGTGTGCTTCGCGCTTGGCACGCTTCCATTCGCGGTCTTTTATCTGCTCTACAACGCCAACACCACCGGCCATCTTTTTTTAACCGGCTATGTCGATTACTTCGGCGGCAATCCCTTAGGCTTCGGCAAACAGCCCTGGGGCGCCGAACCCCTCGGCCCTAAAATCCCCAATGAAGTATTGCACACCCCCTGGCGCGGTTTCGCCAATACCATCTGCAACATCAACGGCCTCAATTATTATCTATTCGGCTTCCCCGTCCCTTCCTTGTTGTTCGCGTTTCTACTATTTCTTCCTGGAACAAAACGAACCAAAACCGACTGGCTCTGTCTGTTTCCTTTGACCGGTATATCCGCGTTGTACTTTTTCTATTTTTTTCAGGATTATTGCTACGGTCCCCGTTTCGTATATGAGAGCGTGCCGTTTTTGTGTATGCTATCGGCTCGCGGGTTATTTTCGTTTGTGGATTGGCTGCAAGAACACATGAACATCAACAAAGAAAAAGCGGTGAGGGGCATGACAATATTCGTTATCTTATGCATCGTCTATTCGTTCTCCGTGGTATGGGCCGAACGCATCATCAACATGAGCGATGACTATTGGAGCACGCAAGACGATACCCTCGACTTGGCAGAACAAATTGTGCCCGAAGACGAAGCCTTGTTCTTCACCGAAATGGATGAAGACTTCGCCGCGTTTTTTAGTATGATGGACCCGCGCCTGGACCGCGGCTGGATCGTTGCCCATGACCTCGGCGAACGCAAAAATCAAACGCTCATGCAAGCGTATCCACAGTGGCCGGTCTATTCCGTGCACTTGCAGCCCAACGATACATCCAGCGGTTTCAAAACCGTTATCGAACCATATACCCGTTCCGTCATTGGACCGTAACGACGATTTAGGAGAAGACTCATGGCTCAATTTGTTGTTGAAGGCGGCTATCCCATTCACGGCACTATCACGCCCTCCGGAAACAAAAACGAAGCGCTCCCCGTATTGGCCGCAACCCTCTTATGCCGCGAACCCATCCGCGTGACCAACGTGCCCGGCATCGGCGATGTCGGCAGCATGATTCAACTGCTGCAATACTGCGGCGCCGAAGTCGTCAGACCGGAAACACATACCCTTGAAATCCACGCGCAAACCATCGCGCGCACCGAGTTCCCCCCGGAAATCAGCGGCAAAATCCGCGCGTCGATTCTATTCCTTGCCCCCATCCTTTCCCGCTGCGGGCGCGTCCGCCTTCCCTTCCCCGGTGGAGACCGCATCGGCCGCCGCCGGGTCGATACCCACTTGCTTGGGCTGAAAGCCCTGGGAGCGCATATCGAACTGGAAGACGGCTTCTATCATGTATGGAGTCCGCACCGCTTAAAAGGCGCCGATATCCTCATGGATGAAGCCAGTGTCACCGCGACGGAAAACCTGGTGATGGCCGCCGCCCTCGCCGAAGGAAAAACCGTTTTGCACAACGCCGCATCAGAACCCCACGTGCAGCAACTCTGCCATTTTCTCAATCAGCTCGGCGCGAAGATCAGCGGCATCGGCTCCAACGTCCTCACCATCGAAGGGGTCGAAGAACTCCGTGGAGGCGAACACCGCATCGGCTCTGATTATCTCGAAGTCGGCAGTTTCATCGGCTGCGCCGTCGCCACCGGCGGCGAACTGCTGATCAAAGACGCCGCCCCCGAACACATGCGCATGACCCTCACCAAATTCGAGCACCTCGGCATGAACATCGAAGTGCGCGGCAGCGATATGTTCATCCCCAAAGATCAACCCAAAAAAACCATCCCCGATATGGGCACATCTCAACTCAAAATCGATGACGGCCCCTGGCCGATGTTCCCCGCGGATATGATGAGTGTCGCCACCGTGATGGCCACGCAAACGCAAGGCACCGTTATGATCTTTGAAAAGATGTTTGAAAGCCGTCTCTTCTTTGTTGACCGCTTGATGACCATGGGCGCCAACATCATCCTCTGCGACCCGCACCGCGCCGTCGTCATCGGCTCCACACCCCTGAGCGCACAGGTGATGAGCAGCCCCGATATCCGCGCCGGCATGGCCCTGCTGATCGCCGCGCTCTGCGCCGAAGGCACCAGCGTCATCC
>CAYVAZ010000048.1:0-9122 GCA_964449065.1 uncultured bacterium | reverse complement strand
GGGAATGAGCCGTTCCCGCGCGACGCACCGCACGCCGCCAGCCCCGCCTCGCGGGCTGGCGTTGTGTTAGGGGCGCGCCCGCGGCCGGCGAGACAGCGATAGCGGAGACGTCATGCTCGACGCGGGATTGCGCGAAAAACTCGACGAACGCCTCACCGCCCTCGGAGCCAAAATCACCCGCGAAGAGTGAGTAAAAGCAAGTGATTAAAAGCATTTGTCAAAAGGCAGCTCCTTTATGGGAGGGCGAGGCTCCCGCCGAGCCGGAAGATCAGTTCACCCCTTTTGGAGCGCCCTTTTGGGGCGTATTGTCAGCAATCAATATATGGCTTAAAAAAATGAATGCGACATGCTATTTGCCAACCTATTTTCAACAAATTTGGGATAAGTACCAATCAAAGAAATGGCTTACATTTACAGCAAAGTTCATAGCCTTCTTTATTGTCTTTCATTTGATTGCTTTTTTCGTCGCTAAATTGTTTTATCGTGTCTCGTTTCATGCTTGGCCTTTTGAGCGGGATTTGTTAAAGTTCATCATTATCTACGGCTGCTTTATATACTGTTTTCATTGGTACCGGTTATACGAACCCAAAGCATACACTCTGGATCCAATCCCATCGTTCAAACACATTTGGTTGATCGTTTTCGGGCTGATACTGGGCGTTTGTATGCACAGCGTTTTTCTTGCCAACCGAGTGCTCTTTTGGGATGTAAATCCGCAATGGAATCCACACTGGGATATCACCAACTGCCTCCAAGGATTCGGGACCGTTATTTTAGCTGCCGCGGCAGAAGAATTTCTGTTTCGGGGATTTTTGCTATTGCTGTTTCGTTATCTGGTCGGTGTGCTTCCTGCGTTGTTTATATCATCCTTTCTTTTTGCATTAGCTCATTTCGCAAATGATCAATGGCCTCTATCGGATGTGATTATTATGTTTCTCGTATATACCTCATCCGGTCTGTTTTATGGAACGGCTTTTCTCGCTGCCAAAACCATTTGGTTCCCTATTGCCCTTCATGCCGGTTGGAACTGGTATTCTTTTATGTTCAATAAGGGGGATTCACCATTAGAGTGGTTGAACCCATTGGTAATCATTACGGGAGAAGACAGTTCGATATATAAAAGTCCACTTGAAATTGAATGGTTATGGATTCTTCTTATGAAACTTTGCTTGATCTACTTCCTCATCCGGGGCAACAAAGCCCTTTACCGCACCATGCGCCGCTACTTCCGGTCCTCCTAAAAAATCTACGTCTCCTTCCGCCCCGCTTTCAACTCTTCCCAAAACTTCATGCGGTCTTGAATTTTCTTCTCAAACCCGCGGTCGGTCGGTGTATAGAACTGCGTGTTTTGCAATTGATCCGGCAAATAGGATTGCCCCGAATACGCGTGATCATAATCATGCGAATACTCATACCCTTTGCCATAATCCAAGTTCTTCATCAATTCCGTCGGCGCGTTGCGAATGTGTTTCGGAACCGGCAAATAGCCCAACTGCTTCACCGCGGCTTTGGCATCGGCAAAGGCTTTGTATAACGCGTTGCTTTTGGGTGCGGCCGCCATATACACCGCCGCCTCAACAATCGCCAACTCACCTTCCGGTGATCCCAACAAGTGATAGGTATCGCGGGCGGCCGTGGCAATCAGCAGCGCGTTCGGGTCGGCGAGTCCAACATCTTCCACCGCGAAGCGAATCACACGCCGCGCGATATACATCGGGTCTTCCCCCGCTTCCAGCATCCGCGCGATCCAATAAATCGCCGCCTGCGGGTCGCTCCCCCGCATCGATTTATGCAGCGCGGATATCGTGTTGTAATGCTCTTCTCCCGCTTTGTCATAAAGCAGCCGTTTGTCTTGCAGCGTCTCTTTCACCGACTCAGCCGTCAAAGAAACACATCCGTCATCGCCGCGCGAATAATGAACACATTGCTCTAGCGCGCCCAACGCCACCCGCGCGTCGCCATGCGAAACCGATGCAACCGCTTCCAGCGCGCCATCATCCGCCGCAACATGTATGCCTTCGTGTTGAAGCGTTTCCATCCCCTGCCGCAAGATGCGTATCACGCTGTGCGGCTGCAATTGCGAAAGCGTAAACACCGTTGTGCGCGACAACAACGCCCCGTTAATCTCAAACGAAGGGTTTTCCGTCGTTGCCCCCACCAGCTTAATTAACCCCGATTCCACATACGGCAGCAGCGCGTCCTGCTGGCTTTTGTTCCAGCGGTGAATCTCATCAATAAAAAGCAGCGTCTTTTGTTGCGTTTCATTCAGAGACTTTTGCGCGCCTTCTATCACTTTGCGCAAATCGCGGATCCCGCTATCCGTCGCGGAGAGTTGCACAAACCGGGATTCGGACACACCCGCCAACACCTTCGCCAGCGTGGTTTTGCCGCTTCCCGGCGGACCCCACAAAATCATCGAAGGGATTTGATCGTTCTCAATCGCGCGGCGCAGGGGCTTGCCGGGGGCCAGCAATTCCTCCTGCCCAAAGATTTCATCCAACGTCCGGGGCCGGCAACGTTCGGCTAAGGGGGCATCCAAAACCGGAGAAGAGTCCTTCCCGTTGGGAACCGAAAACTTTTGTTGACGCGCACTATTTTTCATGGACAACTGGTTTCAATGCTTTTGAGATAAATTTGTTGTAGATTTGTTATAGATTTGTTTTTGACACAATTCTTACAAATTCTTAATCGGGCAAACATCGTTTTGTTGTGTAATTTTATCACCTTTTTCATCGAATAAACATCTGGCAACTCATCCGCTTTTCGCGGACAGTGTTGGGTAAAAGTCCATGAGCAAACCGCGCATCGTAGCAGCCGTCACCGCATACAACGAACAAGCCTCCATCGCCGGTGTGCTGACAGTCTTAACTCAATGCCCATCCATCTCCATCGTCCAAGTGGTTGATGACGGCTCCACCGATTCCACCGCCGAGATCGCCAAGCGGTATCCGGTGCAACTCATTTCCTTGCCCCAGCGTGTTCCCGTCGGTGAAGCCATCATGCATCATCTTACCACATTGCAAGACGATGATTTTATCTTTTGGTGCGACGCAGATTTAAACAATCTATCGGTCGAACACATCGAATCCACGATCGCCAACTTCTTCCAAAAACAGGTCTCACAAAGCATTAACGTCAAACGAATCCCGATTCCTATTCTACGGGACATTTACGGAATTCGCGAATGGCTGATATTCATGTTCGGCAGTATCAGCGGGGAGCGCATGATCCCCAAAAAACTCTTTGCGGACGCCATTCAAATCTGCAAACAATCCGGCTGCATGCATCTAATGAAAGGCTACGGCATTGTGATGTTCTTAAATTGGTACTGCCGCAAACACGGCAACGGAACCTGCATGTCCTACTCCCCGGAAATCGGCCATGCGCAAAAGTATGAAAAATGGGGAAAACAGGCATCCCGCGAAATGATTTCTGAGTGGATTCAATTCATCCACGTATGGATTTGCATCCGCATATTGGCATTCCGCGGCAGATTTTCGCAAGCCAATACTACCTGCACCGGCTCTCATATATCTACTGATCCTCGGTGAATTGCAATCGTTTTGGATGTTCAAATTCGAAATCTTGGTTGCGAATCATCTCCAGCGTTTCATGAATCGTAGGCCGGTCTCCCCAATAGGTACCGGCATACAAAAAGCGGATCATTCCCTCCGGGTCAATGATAACGGTTGCCGGTCGGTTAATGTATTCCGCGTGAACGGCAAACGACATGGGATCAACCCCATACGCGGCGCCGGTTTTCCCCGCCAAGTCCATCAGATGCGGCCACCAGATTTTTTCCGTATACACTTCATCAAACGGCTGATCGGAAAACCAATAGTCCGGCGCTCCTTCTTTCCCAACCATTAGCCTGCTGCGGTATTTGTCATGAGCTTCAACAGTGAAGACCTGAATGTTCTCTTGCGCGAATTCATCTTTCATTGCTATCAGATCGCGAAATTCACTATGACAAACCGGGCACCAATCCGCGAAAATCCAAATCAACACCACCCATTTTTCCCCTTTAAAATCACTGAGCGTCCACGATTTTCCTTCAGTATCGTCTAAAGAAAAATCAAGCGCTGGTGCGCCTTCTTTTGCGCTTTCAAATTGCTTCGGATCTAAAGATTGAAACGCCCGCAGCTGCTTTTGTGTCGCCCCCATGTTCTTTTCGATCTGATCGATAGCCAATTCGCATTGGTGTTTTACGTCGCGGTGCGGGTCGTCTTCAAGCCGTTCGCGAAGCAGCGGCAGAGAGTCTTGTGATTCGATCTGCCCCAAAGACATCGCCGCTTGCGAACGCACCAGTACGCTGGCATCGTTTTTAAGCAATTCTTCCAACGGCTTGGCGGCCTGCTTTGCTTTACGGATCCCCAACGCCGCCGCGCAAATCTGCCGGACATGTTGATTCTCATCTTGAAGACCGTTGACGATTTCACCGATCTTGTCTTCCGCTTGGGTTAACCGGGATATCGCCATTAGGCGTACCTTCCAATCGGTATTATCGAGATTGGCAATGCCATGCTTACCCAAATGGCGGTCCATCGTAAACGAATGATCTTTGCTGAGTGGATGAAACTCATGGCCGCGTACTTCATCCAAGATCGAATCGACGGACGGACTGGAATAAGCGGGCATCGATGCGGTGATTCCAATCCAAAAGAAAGAAAAAAAATAAACAGCGACTCGTGTTCGTAATTTCATTTGAAACTCCTGTTGTGTATTGATAAACGTTCAAACCCGATTACGTTTAAGATAACGTATTATCCGGTAAATTGCAAATTCTCTTTCGGACTGAAATAATACCGTTTTTATCATGGATTGTAGAGTAAGCACGGCGATAACCCTCCGCGAAAGTAAGACGTAGCGGTTTTCGTTCTTCCCAATTCCAAATAGTATTGGTATCAGGCAAGACGTGCCATGAAATGAGAAATTACATGAGCGAAGACAACAACCAAACAATCCCAAAAGACCCGGAACAAGGCAGCCTCGCCATCGATAAATCCACCGAAATTATCGAACTCCACAAACGCAGCATTGAATACGCAACAGACTTTGTTCCACCCGACAAACCGGAACGATTCACCAACCGCTACTATATGAACGAACTCAAACGCTTGCAGATTGAATTGGTGAAATTGCAGGAATACATCAAATTCAACGGCATGAAAGTCGTCGTCCTCTTCGAAGGCCGCGATGCCGCCGGAAAAGGGGGTGTCATCAAACGCATCACCCAGCGCCTCAATCCCCGTATCTGCCGCGTCGTCGCGCTCTCCGTCCCAACCGAAAAAGAGAAAACCCAATGGTACTTTCAACGCTATGTGTCCCACCTTCCCGCCGCGGGCGAAATGGTGCTGTTTGACCGCAGTTGGTACAACCGCGCGGGTGTCGAACATGTCATGGGTTTCTGCACCAAGAGCGAATACCAAGAATTCCTGCGCTCCTGCCCTGAATTCGAACGCATGTTAATCCGCTCCGGCATCATCTTGATCAAGTACTGGTTTTCCATCACAGCAACAGAGCAGGAAAAACGCTTTCAAGCGCGTTTGGAAGACCCCGTCAAACGCTGGAAACTCAGCCCGATGGATTTAAAATCACGCCAAATGTGGGATGAATATACCATGGCAAAAATCAATATGTTCGCCCATACCGATATTCAAGAAGCGCCGTGGTATGTCGTGAAAGCCGACAACAAAAAGAAGGCACGACTCAACTGCATTAGCAGCCTGTTAAATTTGATTCCCTATCAAGATATCACGCCGGAAGTGAAACCGCTGCCCAAACGCAAAAAACCCAGCTACGAAAATCCCATCCCCAAATACGAACCCACCACAGTCCCAGAAGTGTATTAGGGATTCGGAAATGGACGTTCGCGGACCGGGCTTGCCGCGCATTGCCTGAATCGTTGTTTGGTATCCTGTGTAGGATCAGATTCATTCATCGTATCTACATCGTATATCTTGTCCATCGGCTCACCAATCTGTATGGTTTCGTGCCCCCAAAATCACTACACAGTATCCGCTCCAATGGATGATTCATGTATAAATGAGATGCCGCATCATTGCCCCACTTCAATTGAGAATCGGGGTTTATGAATTCGGGTTGTGCTCCGTTTCCGCCAGTTGAACTTCCAATCCATCCGGGTCGGGAAAGTAGATGCGATTCGATGTGATTCTCGGCTCGATTTTCTGCTTGCGCAATTTGCCCGCCGCGTCTTTCACATCATAGTTTACAATCGAATAGCAATAATGATCCATCTTCCACTCACTTCCTTAAAACAGCGCAAGAAAGGCGTTTGTTACATCCAATTCCACCCAGCCGGCACCGGAACTCTCAACAAGCACTGCATCTTTCATCAATGTATTTTGAGATTTAAATGTCATACTCGGATCGATTACCACATCGCCATCGGGTAGGTTAGCGAGGTCGCCGACGTGCGCGGACATCTCTGCCATGCCGGGGGTGTTGCGGTTTAGCTGCCAGACTTGGTTGGTGCGGATGGCGGGATGGTCAGGCTCGATGACGCGCTCACCGGATTCATCCAGCGCGTAGACTTCCACCGGGCGCAGTTTGTGTACGACTTTGCTGTCTTGCACGAACTCCAGCGGGGTGTCTAACGCAAGCGAGGGTGCGAACAAGTCGCGGGGCTGCCCGCCTTGGCGTGCTTCGCTGTTGAGTTCGACCAGGTCGATATCGAAGCGCGCGGTCAGGAAGGTCTCCCGACTCAGGCTATCGTCCTGCACGACGGAACGCAGGTCGCGCATGAACTCTCTCTTCAAGATGACATCCACTTTCATGATATCATGAATATAGCGCACACTGATATCTACGTCAGCAAAAACATTTTGCCAGCGGATGGTGTCACCGCTCACCGTTGCATTGCTGAAGTCCGGCTCGCCTAAATCCACCGGCTGGAATTGACTGCCAGTGCCGTAGCCGAGATTCGCGAAGCGGTATGAGTTATTTGTAATGTAAATAACCCGGAACATGCGAAGTGTTTTGATCGATGAACGTTGCGAGGTCTTTGATGCGGATCACATCACTGCGGGTGACAATCTTGCTGCCATCCGGGGAAAACTCCGGCGTGCCGTCATCACGAAATTTACCAATCACTTCTCCAGATGCAAGATCCCAAAGTATAATTTCAGGGGGAAATGACGTAAAGGTATTATGCCCCAATTGAAACAGTCTCTGCCCCCGGCTGATCAGATACTTTGAATCCGGCGAAAATCTTGGGGACTCCAATCGAAAACTGTTGAGGTAAAGCGTGTGCACCAATTCGCCTGTGGAGGTATCGGTGAGAAAAAACTTAGCCGGGTCCTCTTTACTCGCACTTACTCCCGTTAATGCATATTGACCGTTCGGTGAAAATAATAAGTCGGATATGGAAGGAAATATAACACGACGCGGATCATCAATGATAAATTGTTGCAGAAGTTCCTCTGTTTCTAAGTCTAAAAGTTTGAAAGTGAATATACCCGCTAGAAAAGGTTGTTGTTCATCATCCCGAAACAAAAGTGTGCTCCCATCGAAGGATAATTCAAAATCGACTCGATTTACAAGTCTTGTTATTGAGTTTAATTCTTCACCGGTGAATATATCCCACCGGCGGATTTGAATCTCAAATTCAAATCCATCCTCTTTTACTTCATTTTCATCTTCGGCTTTACGTACCACCGTCACGATACGTTTGCCATTGCCGGACAGATCGAACCCGAAACCATCACCCGATTCTACGATAGGGTTGAAATCCAGTTGGTTGATTATCTCGCCCGTTTCCAAATCCAGCACATCCATTTGACGGTTGGATATCCCCGTCACGCCCCAGGCTTGATCACCATCCGCGAAGGTTTGCGCAATGCGTTGAAACGAATCCGGCAAGGTGCGAAGGCGTATCCATTTTTCCGTATCCCACAATTCGGTTTGGCCGCCCTGTTGGATGATGGCGCTTTTGCCGTCGGGCATATATTCAAAATGGGTGATATTGGGCACAATTGGAAACGCAAACACCTGTTGGTTTTCAAATACATTCCATACTTCCAGCTTTGCGCTGTTTTGCGCAACGGCAAACACTCCTTTCTCAGTGGCACGAATTTGCTGGATGGGTAATTTAAGGTCCATTAAGTCTTGGCGCTGCAATGTGTTCATATCCCAAGCGGCAAGCTGCCCTTTATCGTTGCCTGCTACCAGGGTTTGCCAATCTGGAGTAAACGCCAATGCAGTGACTACCCCCTCAAATGATAACTTCTCTTTGATTTCACTCGTTTCGACTTCTATAAATAAAATATCTCCGTCCTTTTCGCCCTCCGCTAACAAAGAACTATCAGGGGAAAAGGCAGCTGAATTTGCCTGAGTTACTTCGCGGATACTTTTGCTATTTTGGATGTTATCAACATCTACAATAGAGAGGAAATTTGCAAATGGAATCATGGCTACATATTTGCTGTCCGGTGATGAAACGGCTTTAACAAAAAACAATCCGATTCCACGAACATTCGGTGAAAATCGCGTGTTCTCTTTGAACGGTTCCCATAATAAATCAAAGCATGTTGTATTAGTTGGTACAACTAAACGCTGTCCATCATTGAGAAATGCCGGTTTTAACGCGGGGACTCTTCCTTCACATGGCGAATGTCCTTCTGTAACATTGATCGTTTCTCGACTTCTAATATTTAGATATACTGCCAACGGATTGTTAAAATGTATTTTTTCAAAACCTGTAAAAAGAAATTCATTATTTGGTGAAATAGCAAGCGATGTAATTGACTGATCAGAAAATTCATTTTGAAAGGGCAGGAATTCTTCCGTTTGCAAATCATAAAGAAACACATCTTCATTGGTACCGATTGCCAGCAGGCTGCCGTCTTGCGAGAGATCGGATGCACGGATTTTGCCCACACCCAAAACCACTTCATCTCCGGTTCTGATGATCGGCAAGTCTTGTGCAGTGGTGTTCTTAATACAAAAGAAACATAAAACCATCACCAAAATATATTTTAATTTTGAAATTGTATACATAATCTTTAAACCTTTCTGATAATCCATTTCAAACAATAATATCAATACTCATTTTTGTCAGAAGAAAGCAAGGGGTGTTCAGTGAACACACCTTGCTTATCACC
>CAYVAZ010000047.1:0-21304 GCA_964449065.1 uncultured bacterium | reverse complement strand
TCAGCGAACGATTAGAAAAACGGGCATATCATAATGTAGTGCGTAACGTGAGTTACTTAAATAGGATACCCCATGCCGCCAAATCCGTTGCGCCAATTCCGCATCCGGTAGGATCGAATCCTGCGGGGAAATCACCTGCGCTTGGACATTTGCCTGTTCTAACGCTTTGGGAACCACTTCTGTTTGGATCACCCCAACCGCAATCAACATCGGTAAAATGACAAGTTGACTGCAAGATTTTTCCAGCGCGTTCATCGCATCCACCAACGGCTGGGGAGAAAAATCCACGGAATCACCGGCATATACACTGCGGATTTGAATTGTGTCTAATTGCTGTTTAATTTTTGATTCCACATCCCGCATGAGCGCGTTCCAAATGCCCGGATACCGCTTCGAGCCATAATACACCAATACCAAACCGGTATCCGTCCCCGGCGTTCTTTGTTTCAGGCGGTGAACCGCATTCTCCGCCAACAACTCCGCTTCGGCAAAATGCGGTATCAGATGCACATCGGCCCGGTCTATTTTTACATGAATATACTCTCCATCCTGCCGCACCATTTTTCCCGCTTCTTTTACCAACTCCGGTACATCCCGCTGCACATGCACCCCCGGCGCCAAAAAAAACGGTATCGCAATCACATGTTGTTCTGACTGAGACAACGCCTGCAATGCGGCCGGTATCGAAGGCTCGGCGTGTTCCAAATAGCAGCAAGATATATTGCCGAATGCCGGCCCGTTTTGTTCGTTTACTTGCTGAATTTGTTTAACAAATTCATGTATCGCCCCGTTCCATTTCTCCGAACGGCTGCCGTGCGCGATGATTAAATAGTGCGGGCTATTCGATATTGTCTGATTCATTTGTAATCTGTTTGTATATCCAAAAAATAAGTACACCGCTCAAGGCGATTGCAATGCTTATTACCATAAAAGCCACGATTGGCGGATGGTGATTATAGAGGGATACAACCGCGAAATCCCAATTTGGCAACGGGATAGCCTGCATAAACCGCACGTGCTGAAACACGGGAATCAGCAGCGGTTCCCATATCAGCTGCTGCTCGGTAAATCCATTGCGCATTAACGTGTTGATCACATCATGAAACGCGATCGCCGCCCCTACAAACTGGACAATCACACCAATGCCGGCCAACACCAATAGGGGGATCAATAAACGCCTGCCTTCCCCCAAAAAACACTCGGCCAGCGGCAGCATCATCAAAGGGATCAACGGCATAAAGTGCCGCGCGCCATAGCCCCAGCCTCCCCACCAATTGCCCCAAAAGCAATACAGAAAAAACAAAATACCTACCGTCCCCAACCATGCTGTTTTCACCGGAGTTGCATGCCGCTGCCAAAAAAAGCGGATGGTCAGCGGCACCAACAACAGCGCCGGATTAAACACAAACAAACTCTTTCCGGGAGAGAATAGAACGCCGGCTATCGCGGGGATAGGATTGAGAGTAAACGACCCCTCATAGCCCCCAGATAATTCTGCCTGCCAATAGATGACGTTGTATCCAAACACAAACAGCACACCGAATGAAAATGGAACCAATAGAAAAGCGGAGGATTTCAAGCTCTTGTTTTGAAAGAGGGCATACAAAAAAGGCAAAACAATGATCCCCATTTCCAGCCGAATGCATACCAATACCGCTAGAAATAGTCCGCTGAATAATAAGCGGGATTTGTTTTGGTTTATCAAATAGGTAATGATAAAATGAAGACATGAAAGCAATAGAAACATGGCAAGAGATTTATTATAATCATAGCGGGCATAGGTAAACGCAAGCGTACTGAATACAAAAAAAAGCGGCAATACACTTTGCACCAATTTCGAATAACCGAGCGTCCGAAGCAGGCGGCACATCACGCCCGCCGTTAGTGCGGCGAACACCGTGTTCATCCAACACAGCATTTTGCGCTGCAAGTGCTCAAGTGGAACATCGGGCAACAGTACATGAAGCGGCTGAGCAAGGAAGTAGAACGGGAGATAAATAATCGAGTACAAATACCCCTGCTTCACCGCGGTCTCCGGAAACGGGTTGCCCGTGGCGGCCATCGCTTGCGTAATCGCGAACGAGGCATTCGCATCCACGGTGTAACCGTGCTTTTTTCCGATAAACAGTGTTAAGATAGCAATCGAAAGCAGCGTGACAGCTAAGGGTAGTTTGAGCGCATTCCATTTTTGATTCATGAGATTTACAAATGAAAACCATCCGACATCGATTTCAATTCCACACAATCGCTGTGCTGGTTATTTATACCATGATTACCGCCGGTTGTGTACAAGAGGACCCCAACACCTTGCAGATTGATCTTGCCAACACCCAAATCACCTTCGCCGGAAAAATCTATCCCCACCGCTACAATACCCGCTCCGACCGCGTCAAAGGCCATCACTTTATCGTGTATAGCGGCGGCAGCAACGCGAAGAAAGCGCTCATCAACACCGAAGTTCCGGATCATCAAATTTTATCCGGCCTGGAAGCCTTGGGCGCCGTTCCCGGCAACAATCTAACCACAGCCGCTTGGGATGAACGCAACAATCCCCAATCCGACGCGCCGGATCAAAACGTCGAAGGTACACCCTTGGATATTTTTGTGCAATGGGAGCAAGAATACAAACCGGCGTATGAGTTGTTTGCAGACGCATCTCCGTCCGATTTTCAAATCCGCTTCGGCGGTCACGAAGAATTGATCTCGGTTTGGGAATCGGGATGCGTAACCTGCCTGTTTTCCTGCCCCGGCGGCCGAACCAGCAACGCCGCCTACACCATACGCGACCAAGCCAAAGACCGCCAAACCTTTATGGCCAAAGAAAAAGAACTCCCCAGCGACGGTTCAACGGTGAGGGTTATTGTTAAGCCGGTGTTTGATGAGCATCAACCGTTTGAAGAAGTCTCCGAACCTTCATCCGGTTGAGAAAACTGTTTGGGATCCAGTTCAAGTTCGTTCAATTTCACATGCATATTCTTCCGGTGAATTTTCGCTTTTTCGGCCGCGCGTGAAACATTGCCGCCGGTTTGACTAAGCAAGGAAGAAAAATACCGTTGTTCAAAGTCATCCAGCACATATTTTTTGGCTTCTTTGTAGGTTAATCCCATTAGCTCTTTGGCGTGAAACTGCATTTGCGAAGCCTGGGACATCGGCGGGTGCATGGTGGGCATCAACACACTCATATCCGTTGTGCCCAGTACTACTGCGCGTTCCACCATATTTTCCAGTTCCCGCACATTTCCGGGCCAATGATAGCGCGTCAAGGGTTCCAAATCTTTGGGGGAAAATTGCACATTCGGCCGGTTATCCGATTTCAGGCGAATGAAGTGATTGATCAACGCGGGGATATCTTCTTTTCGTTCCCGTAAGGGTGGTATTGAGATGGGAAGCACATTCAAGCGGAAATACAAATCCGAGCGGAATTCATCTTTCCGCACTTTTTCTTCTAAGTCCGAACTGGTACCGGCAATAATCCGCGCGTGAATTTTGTGGCTTCTGGAACCGCCTACCGGTTCGATCTCGCGCTCCTCGATCGCCCGCAGCAGCCGCCCCTGCAACCGCGGCGGGATTCCACCGATTTCATCCAAAAAAATGGTTCCTTGTCCGGCCAATTCAAATTTGCCGGACGTCGTAGACGAACTCGGCACCCGAACGTTGCGAACTTTTCCAAACAGTTCTACATCCAATAAATCCGCCGGGGTGGAAGAACACTTAACGGTCACAAACGGCTGCGAGGCGCGGGGGCTTTGTTTATGAACGGCGCGGGCAGCCAATTCTTTCCCCGTTCCGGTTTCGCCCCGAATCAGCACACAACCATCGCTGGCTGCGATCCGTTTGATGGATTCTTGCACTTGCGAAATGGCGGGAGAGTTTCCCATCAAGATGCTGCTGCCATAGCGTACATCCAATTCATTGCGCAAATACAGGTTCTCCATTTCCAGGTGCTGCATTTGCAATGCTTTCCGCACACTCAGTTTTAATTCTTCTAAATCGCAGGGTTTTAACAGATAGTCATGGGCGCCGCGCTTTAAGGTTTCGACGGCATTTTCGATGGTTCCGTAGGCGGTGAGAATAATGATGGGAATGTAATAGTTGGCTTTTTGAACCGCTTCCAACACGGCCATGCCGCCGCCGCCCGGCATCCGCAAATCGGTGATCGCCAAGCTAACGGTGGATTGCTTGATAATCCGTATGGCTTCTTCCGCGTCTCCGGCTTCTAAGATTTCATGCCCTTCTTCCATTAAGGTGAGGGTTAAGATTTTGCGGAATTTTGCTTCGTCATCAGCAACTAATATTACAGCCATGATCTTGCCGGTTATGTTGATATGGTATGCGTATTATTCTTCAGCCGGTTGGTCCGGCTCTTCTTGCGTTCCCGTTTTCGCGTTTTCCTGTTCTTCCGTCAAAACGCCATCGACTTGCGACATATCGCAGAAGTGCATGTTGTGTTCCCGGCAATAATCCGCACCGATCTCATCAAACCGATTGCATGTGGGTGGAACGATTTCACCGTCTTCGCCTAAATAAAAATTCACATTAAAATCGCCCCCGTCCGAGCAGTCCGGTTCGGTTCCATACCGGAAAAACGCCGGCACATATTCCATGCTTCCTTCGATTTTTAGCGCGCCTTGGGCAAGGTCTAACGTTTGATTGAGTTCCAACGGTTCACAAATTTTTTCGCCCGGTTTGACCTGGTTTTGCACGGCCAAGTATTTCAGCGAATTCGCCACCAGCAACAACCGGCGTGAACACTCCTGCCCCCGCATCATGGAGAGCGCGCCAAAGTAGTTGGGAATGGCCACGAACAGAATCAAAAAGATCGACAGGGCAATCACGGCGATCTCCCATATTTCCAACCCAAAGAGAATCCCCCGGGGTTCTTTTTTTGCCTGTTCCTGCATGGGAAATGTTGCGGCGTCTTGATTCATGGAGTCAATCCTTTCAATCGTTCTTCCGTTTCGATCCGAGTCAAATCACTAAATAGCGTGTCGGGAAATTCGGCCATTAATTCTTGCCGGTGCGACGCGCTTTCCACCAAACCGCTTGCTTCCGAAGGCAAACGGGTGAATTGATATTGGATCAGGCCATGATACACAGGATGTTCTACTTCTAAAAGAAGGCGCTTCCATTCGTCCACCGCTCCTTCCCAATCGCCCATCCGGGCTTTGAGTTCACCGACCTGATAGCGCGCCCAGTCTTCCGTATCGGTCTCATATTGCGAGACGGCCAAACTCCGAAGGATGGGAAACGCTTCTTTATAGCGTCCCTGCAAAAGATACGATTGCAGGGTAAAAAATTCCGACATCGGTTCTCCCACCAGTGGGGCCATTGCCACCAAATACGAAAGCGCATTGTTTGACATCCGCCAATCGCTGCGGTCAATCACCAACGATTGCAAAATCGGATCGGCTTTTTCTAACTCTTTCAATGCCAGCCATATCTTCGCTTGCAAAAATTCCGCCTGCGAACGGTAGGGAACCTGTTCGATTTGATCCAACAACGCAAGCGCGGGCTCGAATGAAGCCAATTGAGTCAGCGCTCTGGCGCGGTTCAGAAATAGGTGTTCTTTTTCCGCCGCGCTTAATTTCTTCTGTTTGTAAGGAGTGGAAGATTCAATTAAACGGATAGCCTTTAACGCTTCTCCCGGCTCAAAGGCATTCAACCGGTAATCCATATATTCAAACAGCTTGTGTTGCTGGCCTTTTGATAAATCCAATGAGTCTGTTACGTCTATAATGTCTGCGATGGCAGGCCGCAGCAAATCGGCTGCTTCGCGCTGGCTGGGTATGGAAGGATTGTCGCCAATCAGTTCAATATAATTTTCTTCCGCGGCATGCCGCAGCATACTTTCTTGCGGGACCGATTCCAAGAGCGACCGCGCCCAATCGGTTCGTCCGTATTTTTGGGCGGCGCCAGCGATATAAAACTTCCATTGGCCGCTTGAATCCTGCCCCAACATCTGATTGATTTCTTCTTGCAATCCGTATTTCACACCGCTTTCAATTAAGGCTTCGCGCAGCCATACTGGCGTTTGATCAAACGCGTTGCCGCTGGCCGCTTTGACCAACAACGACATCATCGGCTTCGGATCGACCAGCGTGTTGGCGTGTTCCAAAATCATGTTGGTGATGCCGGAAGGATTGACGTTGGCGGAAATGGAAGCGATTTGGAAGGAGGATATGGCTTGGTCATACAATCCCAATTCCAAAGCCGATTTCGCTTCAATGTGTTTTAACGAAGGTGGAATGGTTTCTTCCAGCCGTTCAAACAATTCCAGGGCTTTTTCTGTCGATCCCAAGCGGTAAATCTGCTCAACCGCGTTGAGCTGCTGAAACGGATTGGACTGATCCGATTGAAACCAGTCCAGCCAAAGTCGCACGGCTTGATCTTGCCTGTCTTGTTTCAAATACAGATTCGAAAGCCGTTTTCGCCATTCCAAATCCATCGGATTGGTATCGACAATTTGCCGCACTTTTTGGGTTGCGGCTTCCACACTCCGGTTTGTTTCAATCATCTCGATCCAAGAAACCAACAGTTGATTTTCGACCGCGCCAACCAATGCGCCTGCATCGATGGCGGGACCGGATTGCAGCAAGCGCAAATAATGCTCCAACTCTTCTAATGCCTCTTCACTTTGGTTTTGGTATCCCTTCAGCAAGAGATACAGTTCGATGGATTTGGGTGACGCACTGAAATTGGCTTTGATTTCTTCGACCAACGAATCCAATCGTTCGGTTTGATCATAAACTTCTGCCAGGGCTAAATAGTTATCGACCGCCTGCGGAAGGGTGGTCCTCCAAATTTGGTCAAAGATTTCATAGGCTTTATCATAATCGCCCTGAATGCGATACAAGTCAGCCAATCCCCATCCCAACGCATTGATATTCAGCGAAACAATTTCTTCATGCAGCCGGTTCATTTGCTGGGTGGTAATATCCTGATAGGCGTAATTTTCTGTGATCCGCTGAATCAGTTGTATTTTCGAAGAAAGATCGGCTTTTTCATACAAATCCCAATAAATCGTTTCTGCCGCTTGGTAGTAACCGGAACGATCCAGCGTGTTGGCATAGCGGGTTTTGTAGTATTGCTCTAGCCGCAGGCGATTTTCTTCATCGGTATCAGGCAGGGTACGCAGGGCGTCGCGGTAATGACGGGCGGCTTCTTCAAAATGGCCTTCGCTTTCTTCAATATACGCCATCTTGGTAAAGACATCCATTTTGCCGCTGTAGGCATCCCATTCCTCATGACTTAGGGCGCGGTCTAAGTAATACAATGCGGTCACATGATCCCGCTGATTAAACGCCTCCGACCCCTGGCTTACCAATTCCTGCACGGATTGAGCAAGCGTGATATGCGTAAGAACAAACAAGAAAGAACCCAATAAGCAATACCGCATAAATTATTTCCTTGTAAGATTTCGTTTATCAACACAAAACGTACAACAGCAAAAAAAGTTATGTTATAATCTTTTGGCCGTACGATTAAGCCTATTAAAGTCCGTTAGTCAATCATAGCCGCTGCCGCCCAATGCGCACGGGGGGGATG
Source organism: uncultured bacterium (assembly GCA_964449065.1). Classification (GTDB taxonomy): domain Bacteria; phylum Hinthialibacterota; class Hinthialibacteria; order Hinthialibacterales; family Hinthialibacteraceae; genus CAYVAZ01. The sequence continues at coordinate 13,759 of CAYVAZ010000047.1, read as the reverse complement.
GATTCGAGTTTTTGATGAATGTGGAAGAGAAAGTGATCGGCTCTTTGCTGCTCATTCGCTTGAGCGGCGAATTTACGAAGTTTGATGTAGACAGCCTGCATATTATTTTTCAAAATGCCCTAAAGCAAAACAAAAGAATTGTTTTGGAACTGGGATTTTCAAAGGCGGGCAGTTACTCTATTCTCCAGCCGCTTTTGCAATTGGCCGGTACATTGAACGCGGACAGCAAGAAACTAACGGTCGCCAAAGCCACGGGGAATTTACGCTTTCTGTTAACCATGTTAAAGAAACAGGATTGGTTTGAGTTTCATGAAGCCATCAACGATATTGTGCTGGAAGAAACCGAAAAGCAAACCGTTCAAAAAGACCCTGCAGCAGAGAGTTATCAGCCCGCGTTTTACAACGTTCCTGAAATTTCGGATTTTAGCGAAGAATAAATTGAAGAATCTCCATGAATTTGATTGTTTCCACATCGGCTACCCCTCTCGGTGAGCCAAACAAATGGCTGGAATCTCTGCAACCATTGTTGCGGGATGAATCATTTCATCCGTATCAAACCGCGCTTGATTTGCCGGTGGAACGGCATGGTCATCCCGGCCTTTTTAGCGACAACCCGCCGGTGGATCATATAGACCGGTTCATGGATCAGTTGGAACAGAATGGATATCGACTAGGCATCATTTCCGTCCCTCTCTCAACAACCATATTGTTTGATAGAAAAGGAGAAGAGTTATCGCTGCTGAACGGCTGGATCGATATGGCGGGCTATACGGGATGCGGCCGTTTCCGGTTGATCGTAACCGAACAGGACCGCATTCCAGAAGACGTGCTGCCCTTGTTGAAAGAGGCCATTGCTTACGCGTCCGATTTGGAGATTCCGGTTACGTTGAGGGGCATAAACGATTCTTCCATTGAAACCATTCGCCCAAAAACCGGTTCGCAATCAATAAACATAGGCATCGAAGTTTCTCTATCTATCGGCCATGCATGCAAAATTCCGGATCATATCCCCGCATCTCACATCAACTTGTTCTCCATCCAATATTCCGAACATATAACCGAATGGCTTCCGCAACTGGATGCATTGCCCCATCCTGTGGTGATCAACGTTTAAAGCGGCAAGCGTTCTAACAGATATTCGACCCGGTTCGTATACGTATGTTTGTCCAACACGCACTGCTTCCCTGCCCGAATGATCTCTGCCTTCTCTTCTTCATGCTCCAAATAATAATCAATTTTACGTAATAAGTTTATTTCGCCGCTGTAGAACACGGCTTCTTTGCCCGGAACAAAATATTTTCCCGCTGCCGGAACCCAGTCTGACAGCAAAAATCCTCCACAAACCGGCGCGTTAAAATCCCGCTGATTCAAACTACCCAAACATTGGATACTGTGGATGTTCAGATTGATTTTGGATGAAACAAAAATATCGGGCAGTTCCGTTTTAGGATCCACCCTGCCATGAAACCGGTTGAATAACGGCGATCCTTGCAGCAAGAGTTCCCAATCCTCATTGCCATAAATTTTCAAGTTATAATCCTGCAATGCTTCCAGCGTACGGATACGGTACAAGTTATTTGCTTCCCAATACAAATAGTGCGATACATCCGCGTTGATGTTGATGACTTTGCCTTCCGCAATGGGGTGGATTCGCGCCAGTTCTTCAAACGTCTTCGAGCGGTTTTTGAGTTTTTCTTCCACCAGCCGCTGGATGTACCCCACCATTTCCAGGCTAAGTTGGCCGCGCCGTTTGGATTGATCAATCACTCCCCCCACAAACGAAACATCGCAAGCAAATTTGGGATTGAACTTTCCCGGCTGAAACTGATCCGAAGCAAGCGACAAAAATCGCGGTGGATGAGAGCAGAACGGTTCCAGCCAATGCAAATACGTTTCATCAAAACAAAACACGTATTCAGTTGGTTCAAACGGTTGTTGGATAAAAAACCGGGGATTATCTAAATACCAAACGATCTTTTTGCAAGATAAGGGGCGTTGATTTGCCGGAATGTTAAGATATTCATATAACTGTTCAGCAGATTGGTTGATCAAGAAAATCCAATCGGGAGAGTAATCCAACAAACGTTGCCGCAAAATGTCTTTCGATTTCGGCTCCAGCAAAGGCGCTTCTGCAAGACCGGTTGCCCAATTTTCTTTGTGCAGCTCCTGAAAGATTCTTCGCTTAAATAAGCCGTAACCACGGTCTCCAGTATCGGAATACGTCCAAATTCGGGGCATTTTTTATGGATTTCCATTCTCAAAAAAAATATTGTCCAGTAAACTTATGAAATTCGACAAGATAGATATACTTTGGATAAACTTATCGTAAATTGGTGAATTGAAACCGGTACAAAAAAGAGGCTATCGTGAAAAACGTCTTAAATTCCATCTTCAATTTTTGCGCTTCCATCAAACTGGCGGTCATCAATCTTGCTGTATTTGCCGCCCTGTTATCTTATGCCACTTTCTATGAAGCCGAATACACAACCGAACTGGCACAAAAGCACATCTATAGCACCACGTGGTTTGACCTGCTCATCTTCTTCATCGGGCTGAACGTAGCCTGTGCCGCCCTCAGCCGCTACCCGTGGAAGAAAAAGCACACCGGTTTTGTGATCACCCACGCAGGCATTCTCATCATTCTGTTCGGCAGCATGATTAACCGTAAGTTCGGTATCGAAGGCCAAATTATGCTGGAAGAAGGCCAACAACAAAGTTATATGCTAATTCCCAACGATATTCTACTATCCGTTGATGTCCCCCAAATGGGCGTGAAGCAGGAGTTTAAACCCTGGTTTATAGACTCGCCCATCCCCGAAGACAAAGAAGTGGTTTATCCCGTCGGCGATACCGGCATCAAATGCTATGTTGAGCGCTATGTCTTCGATCCGCGCATGAGAGAAGTTGTAACCAATGATGGACCGCAGATAAACCCAGCCGTGCAGGTTTCTGTCGTAGCGCCCAATGCCCCGCAACCCTTCCAGGATTGGTTGTTTTCCGAAATCCCCAACCGCCGGGAAATGGATTTAAGCGTGGCGAAAGTCGCCTTTATGGGCCAGGCCACAATGAATGAGATTGAACAAATCACAGCCCGCAAACAAACCCCGGCCGTTGAAGAAGAAGCCGCCGGCAACGGTTCGCTTACGTTCAAAACGCCTTCCGGGGATATTGCCGGCGTAGTCCAGATCGATGATATCATAAATTCCCCAGCCACTTTTCACTACGAAGGGGAAGACTACACAGTCCGTTTGATTGAGTTCATTCCACGGGCGTATATCGTTGAAAACGATCTCAAAAACGAGCCGGATAAACCCCTGAATCCAGCTGCAAAGTTTGAACTGACCGGCCCCGAAGGTACAGAAGAACACTTGCCATTTGCGCTATTTCCGGAACTCGGTTCTTTCCACAGCAAGCAGGAAGTGCTGTACGATTTTTCTGTGGAGTTTTCTTACCCGCTTCCGGAAGTGGATGCCATTTCCAACCAAAACCGGGTTGAATTGTACCTATTGCCGGATAACACTCTGCATTATATCGCCCAAAACACCGCGGGCAAAATCGCCCATGGGGATGTCAAAGCCGGAGAGCCCTTCGACACCACTTGGGCTGGCGTGATGATGGAGGTTGGCCAACTCTACCTGCAAGCCCGCATGTCGCAAAAAGTAGAAGACGCCGGCAACACCGGCACCCAGCCGCATAACAATCCGTTGGTGGAAGTCCGTTTGGAACACAACGGAGATAGTGTGTCTGATTTTGTTTCCTACAACCGTCCCAAGAGTCTTCGAGTCGGCGGTACAAGTTGCATCGTTGAATTTGGGCAGCGAAAGGTTCCGGTCGGGTTCAGTCTTCAGCTGATCGATTTTCGCGCCCCCCGCTACCCCGGTACCAACCGGCCGCAGCGCTTTGAGAGTGATGTCATCATGCGCGACCCGACCAAAGACATTGAGCGGGAACAGATGGTCTACATGAACCACCCTCTTTACCACAACGGATACGCCGTGTATCAAGCCAGCTACATCGAAGGCGAAAACGGCCGTCCGGATATCTCGATTTTTAGTGTGGCAAGAGCGCCCGGCACCATCACCATCTATGTGGGCTCCATTGTCATGATTGCCGGAATGATTATCTTCTACATGTCCAGAAAGCTTTATTTCCCGGATAAAAAGGAAATCGACTTTTAAAAAGTTCGTTGAGGCACAAGGCGCCCCCCCGGTTCCTACGGCCTCCCCTTACGAAAGGGGATACAGGCAGTGCGCCGCCTCTTATGCGCCGCATCCTATAAAAAGAAATGCTTCCTCATTTAAAAGGGGCTTGGGGGAGCGATAAAGCAAAATAACCAACAATCTGTAGTCGATGACAAACAAGGAGAGATACATGAAACGCACGGGTCTTTTTTTAATGCTGGCTTTACTCTTAATGCCCTTGGCATCCACAGGGGATGTCTATGACTATCCGGTACAACCGCCGGATCATTTCGATTTAGAAACCCTCAATAGTATCGCCGTTCTCGATAACGGGCGCTTAAAACCGTTGGAATCATTCTCCGGCAAATACATCGAAACCATTACCGGCCGCTGGACCTTTAAAGGTATAGACCCCACCGCCTATGTATTGGCAATCATGGCGTTTCCAGAGTTTAAGGACGCCAATATAATTTTGGTGGATCACATCGGCCTCAAAGAAGTCTTGGGCTTTGATCCTTCACAAAAACACTTTTCCTACAACAAGCTGATGTCAAGTCCAATGTTTGAGCAGCTCACTACGGAGGTCATGCGCAAACAAAATCAGGATATGGACCTGAACCTGATGGAAAACAAAGTGGGTGAAGTCATGCACCGCGTCATCAATTATCAAAACCTGATGAGCGGCAACACCCTCTTTCTCGTTCCACCCCCGCCGGGAGAGTTAAGCCATGAAGAAGCAGACTGGTACACCGTGCACAACGCCACCATGTACGATCAAGCCACCCAAGATAAATTCGATACCGCGTTTCATGATGTCATCCACGCCGTGCAGGAAAACGACGCGCAAGCCTTCACCGCTGCCAGCGTGGCATTAAAACAAGCGGTATCCAGCCTCAACCTGGAGATCTATCCTACCCAAACCGAAATCAATCGCGAGTTAACCTACAACTCGGTCCGCCCCTTCATGTGGTCTTGGATCGTCTTTTTGCTTGCGTTCTTAGTTATGATGACCGCCATCGGCCTCAAGAACCGCAAGTTCGCCTGGGCTGGAACCGGTCTCTTTATCCTCGGTTTCGCGCTTTCCACTTATGGGCTGGTAATACGCTGGATGATCGCGGGACGTCCGCCGGTTTCGAACATGTATGAATCGGTAATCTTTGTGGCGTGGGGCGTGCTGTTCTTTGCACTCATATACGAACTGATCTACCGTCAGCGCTGGTTTACGGCAGTGGCATCCGGTGTCGGCTTTGTGCTCTTCGTTATGGCCGACCTCATGCCCTTTGACTCCAACATCGAACCCCTCGTCCCTGTGCTGCGCAGCAACTACTGGCTCATCATCCACGTGATGACCATCGTCATCAGTTACAGCGCGTTCGCTCTTGCAACGGGATTGGCTCACGCTGTTTTAGGATTGTATTTCTTTAAAACGATCAATCGGGCGTTAATTAAAACCATCTTCAACTTTATGTACCGTGTGATTCAACTCGGGACCGTACTGCTCGCTGCGGGCACCATTTTGGGCGGCGTGTGGGCCGCCGAATCATGGGGACGTTTCTGGGGCTGGGACCCCAAAGAAACCTGGGCGCTCATCTCTCTGCTCGGTTATATGGCAATCTTACACGCCCGCTTCACCGGATGGATCAAGATCATCGGCACCGCGATCTGTACCATCATCGGCTTTCAACTTATCATCATGACCTGGTACGGCGTCAACTTCGTGCTGGGTAAAGGACTGCACAGCTACGGCTTCGGTTCCGGCGGCGGATGGTATGTTACCGGTTATTTGATTTTGGAAGGTATTTTCTTGACGGTATTTGGGATTTACTATTTCATGAAACAACCGAAATTCGATCAACGACCTCCCATTTCAACCTTGGATGACACACATGAAGACAAAGGCACCACGCCAAGTGATGATGTGGTTGTGCCAACGGCTTAGCGGTCTTTCAACAACGAAAGGATGTTTGGTCTATGTGTTTTTCTCCTTTGTAAAGAATGTTGGTTAAAATCGAGTAAGCAGAGATGGTCATGGTGGGCTACGTTTCGCTTTGAACCCGCCATACAATTTCATTATCCCGTAAGGTTGCGTGAGAGATCACAGATTTTTTATATGCAGATTGGTATTATACCGAGTTGCGGTGAAAATGTTATTTATACATTGTCTCAATATTGTGGGGGCCGCTCCCCGCGGCTGCCCTGCTTTGGGGTAACCACTGGGGGTTACCCCTACACGTTAATAAGATTTCATAAGTCAATGGCATTGCCCCCCGGCGGCCCGTCGCTCACTGGCGTCCCGCGAGAAGATTTTTCCCTTCCATCTCTGTGGGTTTGGTAAGGCCGAAGTGCTCCAGCACGGTTGGCGCAAAGTCGTAGATAGAGGGATTATTTTGCAGTTGGCGGTTGCTGAAGACCATACCCGGCACATAATCCGGCGAGAGGCTGCAATGGTCACCGCTCCAGGTTTCCAGATTGTCTTCGATAACCTCTCCGGTAGAGATGCCGCCCAAACACGTCTGCCACGAGACACGGTAGCCGGGGTAAAAGCCCACTTGCAGATCGGGGCAGTCATGCGCGTCATCGGCATAATCGCCTTTCCAAATTTCCGAGCGGTGTTTGACAAAATGCACGACCGGATGCCCTCCTAAATCTTTGTGCGGGTCATCCTCAATTACTTTGAATGGGGTAATGTCCCGATGATCGCGCAGTTTTGTCATCTCTTCGGCAATGCCGTCACAAACGCTTTGATAATCTTCAGGCTTGACGATACCCAACGGTTCACGGCCTTCCAGGTTAATGTAGATTTGCCCCAATCCCAGCGAATAGGCTTTGGTGTTGCGCCAATCGACATACTCAAAAAACTCATCTGACTGCCCCTTCATTAAGTCATCCAACTTCATATTTGAATCTACCAATTGGCCTTTAATCGTCAAAAATCCGTGTTTGTACAGCCAAGTATTGATGTGCACCTGATAGCGCCAGGAAGAAAAGCCGTGATCCGACATGACCAGCAGCGTGGTATCCGGTTCGTTCTCAATCTTGTTCAGCATTTTGCCGACGATGGTATCCATGCGCTTGTAGATGTTCTTCATGGTGTCTTTGTATTTGTTGGCTTTGGCGGTGTCGTGCATGGGATGGCCTTTGTCGATCATGCGGTAGAACATGTGCGCCACCCGGTCGGTGGCCGAGAACACCGAGATAAATACGTTGTTGAACGTGCGGTCCCAGGTTTCGAAGAGTTTCTTTTCACGCAAATCCATGATGAAGTTGAGGTCTTCAATAAAGCCGTCTTCTTCCAACTGGCCGTCTTTGAGAGCGTGGGTTTCGGCGGCCCAGCCGCGGGTTTTGTAGGGTTGTTCCAGCCACTCGGCCAAATCCTGTGAGTAGCTTTTGGGATGCGAAACCGGTAAGATCGGGTTTCGCGGGTCGATATCCGGCGAGGTCATGTAGATTTTGACCGAGTGGGGTTTGAGTTCCTGCGGATAGAAGCGGCAGATGGCCTGTGCTTTGATCAGCGTCATCACCGGGAAGTAGACGGTAAACCAGCCGCTCCATTTCAGCAGGTCTACAGTCTGCACATCGCTGCCGACTGCGATCTCAACTTGATTATTGCCCAGCAACTTAAACGTGACTTTCTGTTTAATGGGCTTGCTGAGCTGAGAGATTTCTTGTTTGACTTTGATGAGTTGCTTGGTGATGCGTGCGATGTTTTCGCGGGCCTCGCTGGTGCTTGCGCCATCTTCTTTTACATAAGGTGTAGCGTTTTTGATGTACTCGCGAATGCGGTCGGCGCGTTTTTCAATGCTGAGATCTTCTAAATATCCGCTATAGGCCATCACGCCATAAACATTGATGTTCAACGAATCGCTTAACGAAAGTTTCTGTTCATCCGATACATGGCTGCCTTGTTTGGTATAGATATGTGTTTGCCACTCGTACCAAGAGAGGTAGAGTTCCAGTTTTTCGGCTTCTTTGTTGTGGCGCTCATCATCAATAACAGGATCGTTGGGCCCCCAGATCACGCCGGAATACACATCCTCATTGCGTTCTAATTGTACCAGTTTGCCGCCGAAGGTGGTTTCGTTGGGCCGGTCCGCGTCTGATTCTTCTTCATAAACAAAGTGGTGAAAGGTGGCTTGCTGCCCGCGGATATCGGGAACGCCCAATCCCGAAAGCGAGCGGCCGTAACTGAGTTTGGGCGGCGGGAAGGTGACCGGTACTTCGATCATGGTGGTGCGCACACCGGCATCGCTGAGTACATCCCAAAAGGCGGTACCGCCGCGGCGTTGGATGGCTTTGGGCATCTGCACGGGGATGGTCTTAAACATGAACTCGGCATACTGGCGTTTGACGAAGGCTTCCACGCTGGGGCTGTAGGTTCCCGATGGCCGGCGCAGAAAGTCAAACACGCCATGCCGGCCGGGGTTGCCCCCTACCGCAAAGCAAGACCAGGCTACCGGGGATTCTGGCGGGTAGCAACTTTGCAGTTTTTGAAAGCCGCCATTTTTTTTCAAGTGGCGCAGGTTAGGCAGTTCGTCTAACCATTGGTTGACCAAATCCGGGTCGGTGCCGTCAAATCCCAAGATGACCAGTTTCTTTTTGGTCTTAAAAGCCGGCGGCTTAAACGGGTTGTAGAGATAAAAGCAAACCGCGAACAAGATTGCGATGTACAGAAAAATGCGGCGGTTGATCTTACGAGGTTGTTTGTTTCCATCACTCGTTGCGGTTTCAGAATGATTGACGTTTAATGCTTCGCTCATGAAAGCCTCTTGGTTAACAGATTTTGCCCAGTTGATATGGTATTATAGGTAAACGATTGAATCAAATCAAACGGTAGCATAAAATGAAATAATCCCCGCCGTTTTTTAAATGTCTAAACGAAAATGTTTCGGTACCGTTTTTTTTTGCTGAACATTTGCCGGACCACTTGGTTGACGTTACTCATAAACTCCATGGGTTAAAGAATTCCAGAGATATTTCCATATCAAACCAATGAGTATGAGAATCAGTCCAATCAGCCAAAAATACCATTCTACCCAAAACGCAAGAAACAAACATGAGATTAAGCCCAAAGCCGCGATCCATTTGGGAAACAGTTGCTGATGTATCGGTAACGCAAGAGCGGATGCGTTTGTGATGGCGTAATAAATCAGTACGGTAAAGGCACTAAAACTCCACGTTGTTTTTACGCTGCCCAACCCTGTAATCGCAGCGATTAGAATTCCGGTTGCGAGCACGGCAATCCAAGGGGTTTTTTCTTCGCGGTCCAGTTGAGCGAACGCGTTGGGTATATCACGGCGGCGTCCCATGGCAAGCAGAACCCGTGATAGACCAAGAATCAAATTGAGCAACACCCCCAGCATGGCCGCCACCGCGCCAATCGTGACTAGCCACGGGACGAACGGAAACCCGAATTCGCGTGCCGCCAGTTCAAGCGGCGCGGCAGAATTCTTTGCCGCGTGAGACAAAAAGTCCGCACCAACCGCGCGGATTGCTGTGTAGGCTACCAAAACATAGAGAAGAGCGGATACGATTAAGGTAGCGAGAATGGCGCGGGGAATTGTGCGTTGGGGGTGTTCGACCTCCTCTGCCAACGTTGCGATTCGGCCGTATCCGGTAAACGCAACAAACATCAACGCGCCGGCATGAAACAGGTTGTGCGCCTTCGGCCCGAAAGTATCTCCGCGAAAAAACGGAAGCAATACGTCTGCGGTTTCATTTGTCCAATGAAACCATGCCGCCGTGATGACAAAAACGATAAGCGAAAGAATCGTGATCGATACAATCGTGATGTTGATACGGCTCGACCGGCGGATTCCGGAAAGAACGATTGCGGTAAAACTGATAACCGTAAGGGTCGCTAACAGCACGTGCGGAATCGTTTCGTTTCCGGTCAACGCCGAAATATAACCTGCAAAACCAAGTGCCGCGGTTGCTGCCGAGGCCGATTTTGCCCATAGGAACATCCAGCCTGCTGTAAAGCCTAAAGAAGGCGTCAGAAATTGATAGCCGTATTCATAGGTTCCGCCGCTCACCGGATGCGCGGCTGCCAGTTGGGCAGAAGACAGGGCATTGCACGCGGCCACCATCGCGGCAACAACAATGGCGAAAATCACGGATGGGCCTGCTACCCCTGCCGCCAGACCGATGCTGACAAAAATACCCGTCCCCAATATCGAGCCCAGACCCATCAACACGGCATCAAACAAACCCAGTTCACGCTTGAGAGGACGGTTTTTGAGTTGGTTTTGAAGATCGTTCATGAGTTACCTGTAGCGTTCAGCCATCAACAGAATTTTATGGTCAAATTATGGCATACAATTCTTTAGATTTCGTGGATTGCTTATATAGATTGGCTCCTTATCCTATTGGAGATGTGTCTATTGGGAATGTTGAGAGCGGTTATATACTATGCATTGTTGATCAATACTATTCAACATATTGCTGGAGTTCACGATGCTGCAAAACATTGATACCATCCATCCACAGGCCAAAGAGTGGATGAAGCCGCTGCTGAATAAAATAACCGGACAGTTTAAAGAGAATGTCGATTCCATCTATCTATACGGCGATGTGGTGACGGACGATTATGTACCCAAGCAATCCACCATTCAAGCGCTGATTTTGTTTGATTCATTCCACTTTCCCCGTGCCAAAGAGTTGCAGCCGCTTGTGAAACCTCATCTCAAAAACGGGGTGATTGCTCCGCTATGTTTATCCGTTGAAACATTGGAGCGCTCGACCGATACCTTTCCGCTGGAATTTATCGAGATTAAAGAAAAGCATCTGCATGTGTATGGAGAGACCAACCGGGTTCAGGATTTGCGCATTCCCATGGAATATTTGCGCCTGAAGATTGAAGAGCAAATCAAAGGCAAACTCATCCGCCTGCGCGAAATGTATATGGAAACCGGAGACCAGCCCAAAGTGCTGCTGGAGATTTTAACCGGCGCGCTGGTTGATTTGGTGCCGGTCTTGCGTAATTTGCTGCGCTTTTTGGACGAAGAGGCGGAACAACCGCCCAAAGTCACAAAAGATGTTATCGCCAAGTTGGATGAAAACACCGATTTCTCCATCGATGTACTGCGAACAGTATGGGCACATCACCAAAAACAAATGCCGATCGAGAAAGCGCAGGCGCTCGCGACCTACGGGGAAATGGCGGATGTGCTGCTGGAATTATCAACAGTTGTAGACCGCTGGCAAACAAAATCATGATGACGAATCGATTGATCCAATACCTAACACAGATTTGTGTCCTTTTTCTCTTTATCAGCCTGTCCGGCGCGCAGAGCGAATGGGAAGAGCCCATTAACCATGTATCCGACTTCGCCAACGTTATTTCACAGAACAATGAAAATCGCATTAATGCGCTGGCCAAGAAGTTGGAAGAAGTGACACAGGATGAACTTGCCGTCGTTACCATCCAAAGTTATGAAGACCGCGGCTTTGCCAGCATCGAAGAAACCGCGGTTGACCTGTTTGAAAGCTGGGGCATCGGCCAACAAGATCAAGACAACGGCCTGTTGGTTTTGGTGGCGATTGACGAACGCCGCTGGCGCATCGAAGTGGGTTACGGTTTAGAGGGTGTCATCCCCGATGCGGTGGCATCCAGCTTGGGCCGAAATATCCTACCCGATTTTTTCCGGGCGGACAATTACGGCCAAGGGCTGGAAGATTTAAGCATTGCTCTGGTTGCCCGGATTGCCGAGCAAAAGAATATCCCCCTGAGCGAGTTTCAAATCCAAGAATCACAGGCCCAGCAGCAGAGAAGGGCGTCCTCCCAGGACCGCGGCGGCGGCTTTTTTCAGTCCATCATGGGCATATTGGGGATGATCTTCTTTATCTATATGTTCGTGAAACATCCCCGGTTAATGCTTCTGTTGATGCTGATGAATAGCGGCGGACGGCGCAGCCATTGGGGCGGCGGCTCACAATTCGTCGGCGGTTTTGGCGGCGGAAGCTTCGGCGGCGGGGGCGGTTTTGGCGGCGGCATGTCCGGAGGCGGAGGCGCCAGCGGCGGTTGGTAGGTTTATACCTTTATTTATTGGGATGAACTATATTGATGATTTTATTTTCTGGGAATACACCATGTATTTCTATTCCCCCCAATGCTTCAATGTAGTCCTTTAGCGCATTTCAGAGTTGGATAGAAAGGACCTGTCGTTGTTGCCCCCCTTATGAAGGGGGGTAAGGGGGATCAAAGACGATCTCTTTCTATCTACACAAACCTGAATTACTCTAAGGACAAGAAATGTTTTTTGAGAACAAACGGCCTATTCGAACTTCCCGACCAATCTATGTATAGGGGAGAAACAACGACATCTGTCCTTCGAAACAAATTTCCAAGCGAGGGTTGGCCGGCGTCAATCACAGCATCGTGAGTTTCCCGCGTAACAACATCTATTCCTGATTCTTATCATTTTCTGATTCTTTCCAAAACCGGTTTAATCCATACAAAACCGGCAATATGACCGGCGTATAACTATGCACCCACAACGCCGTCCCGATAGATACCACGCCAATCACCAGCAGATACGCCCATTCTGTTTCTTTCACCTTCCATACGATAACAGCACATACAAAGCAGCTGATTAGCGCGCTTGGAATCACTCCAATCAAGCCCGCGGGTGAGGGAAGCAAAAAGTCATGCCGGGCAATTGTGGGGAACATCATCACATACTCAACAAACCAGCTCCAAGCCAAAAGCGCTGGAATGAGCCCGGTAATCACCCCTAAAAGACAACGCCCCCCGAACAAATAAGCCATAAAGGGAATCAGAAGTCCAAACGTGGGTTTGATGGCGGTAACAAGTCCGGCCAGCAATCCCCGCCAGAAAGGTTCCCGATGAATAGAGGCCGCCAACATCGCCGTAAGCACCAAGGTGATTTGCCCCTGATGAAGTGATTCATACACCGGGAACCAAAAGAGGATGATCGCTAGAGAGCAGAATATTCTGGGATCACGTAACATGTTAAAAACAGTGAAGAGTGACGAGTGATAAGTGAAGAGTTTTTGTATTCATCAGTCATGACTCGTCACTCTGGTTTTTGTTCCGCATTTTACCGCGCGGGAAACCGCATAAATGTAGGCTATCAGGCTGACGACCGTCCAAACCGCAAAGCCGGTATCCCGGCTGAGGTATGTGAATGGCACTATAAGTATCGCCAGTGTCGGCGGATAAATGTATAAGCTTTCATTGTAAGGAGACGCACCATCCGCGACATACAGCGCGGCATGAACATAGGCGGCATAATCCCAGCCATACACATCATCATAGGTCACGCAGAATTGCGTGTAGGCGTAGGGAATCAGCAAAACAATCATCCACACGTATAGGATAGCAGGAATGGTTTTCATTTATTTCCATTCAATCTTTCATTCTGTTCAGTTATATATTTAAAGTTATTCGTAGTCAATTTGATTCCTGCAGCAATGCAAGAATTTTAATGTGGTTTATCACGATGATTTTGTTATAATCCATATTAAGTAACTGATGTTACGCAATCCATGATTGACGATTGCGTGAAAAATGGTTTTTGTTGTGAGCCAACTATTCTCAGTCAAACGCAGTGTCTATC
>CAYVAZ010000046.1:0-21339 GCA_964449065.1 uncultured bacterium | reverse complement strand
CGGGGTGAGGGTTCGGGAGGAATAAACCTCTAATTACGCGACTGCGTCATGGGGAGCAATCGCTCTCATCGCCCTCATCTCTTATCTTCTCCCAAAGGGAGAAGACGATAGACACTGCGTTCGACTTAGAATAGTTGGCTCACAACAAAAACCATTTTTCATGCACTAGACAATCATTGATTGCGTAACATGAGTGATTAATCCAATACCCATTCCACTTCAGTTATGTATGGCTTCAAAATCTTGACAACCGTTTCCGGAAACATCGATTCGCTGTAATCATGCCCGACTAACGCGACGTTCAATCCCCGCTCTTTCGCTTCCCACTGCACGTGGTATCCCATCTCTCCAGTCAAATAACAATCCACATCCAATCCTGCAACAACCGGCAAAAACGAACTCCCGCTTCCGGTAGAAATGGCGATGGTCTTAATCTTCTTTTTGGTATCCGGACGCACGCTTGTGATATGGGGTATTCCTTTAATGCTATTGTGAATACGCTGTTCAAATTCGTTCCAAGAAAGTTTTTTGCCGAAATCAGCAATCCAAGCCGCTTGCTCCAATCCGCGCACGTTTTCTAACGGATAGAGGTCATACGCCGGTTCTTCATACGGGTGTACTTTATATAACGCTTGAATCACGGCACGCTGCCTATGCTTTGGCAGCACCATTTCCAGCCGTTCTTCCGGTTCCATCTCAAATTGACCCGCTTTCCCTACAAACGGATTGGTGTGTTCCGAGCCTTGAAATGACCCCATCCCCTGCAAGGTATACGAACACATAGAATAATCGCCGATATGCCCGGCCCCGGCATTGGATAATGCTTCCCGAACCAAATGGGTATGTTCTTTGGTAACAAAGGTCACCAATTTCAACTGCTCCGCCTGCGGTTTGGGGGCCAAGCAATAGAAGTCTTTGCATCCCAATTTTTGCGCCCATACCTTTGCCATGCCTTCCGGATGAAGATCAACATTGGTGTGCATCCCATAACAGGCCATATCATGACGGATAATCTCCCGAACCAGGCGCTGCACCGGATCATTCTCACATATCTTCTTCAAAGGACGAAAAATAAGAGGGTGATGTAGCAGCAACAAATCGCATTTTTTCTTCGCGGCCAACTTCATACGCTGCGAATTCATTTCCAGCGAAACAAATACCCGCTTTACATCCTGTGATGGATCACCGATCTGCAATCCAATGGGGTCATCCGGCAACGCCCATGCGGGTGGAACCGCGTGTTCTATTCGTGTGATGAATTCTTTGAGTTTCATAAAATCTATCCTATTACAAAAGGGATATAACAAAAAAGGGGATGACAAACGCCACCCCCCTTTTGGGAATCTTATTGAGAAATTTTATTGACCGATGATATACAACTCAAGGTCACGTACAATATCCAATCCAAAGAACCCTAACTGAATAAAGGGTATCCCTTCAACACTTTCAACCACTTCCACATCGGAACGGCGGGTTAACCCGTCTGAGGTTAAGAAGAAGTCAATCGCGCCAGATGTGTGAACGGAACCGATTCGGGTAATGGCCATTACACCGATTCCGTTAAAGGCTTCGATACTTGGATCGATTTGAACTTCCAAATCAAGCAGGAAATTCTCAGCGTTAAACCCTAACTGCGGGACCGGAATATCCGGAACCTCAGCACCGTCTTCGGCTGCGGTGAAGAAACTGCCTGCTACATCCGCCACTACCGCGATGGTTTGATCCGGCAACCGTAGAAGTTCCATATCGGTAAAGATCGGGTTGGGAGATACAGGAACGCCAACCAACTCAGGCGCACCGCCAAATGCACGAATTCGGCCTCTTGCATCCAATGTGTAACCGGACACGGTCGCTTCATCACTGCTTAAAACTTCAATATCGACGGCAGGTGAACGCAATGGGTCAACAATCGAGTTTTGAATTATAGTCCGATTGGCCTGCACACCGGCTTCATCCGACACATCCACTCGCTGAATTCGTCCATCATTAAAGAGGACAACATAACCTTGAGCCCCGTTGATAAATTCAATACCGCGTACAGCTTCGGGGGAATCAAAAGTTCTTTGCAATCCCGGTAGGAAGTTCAGAGAAGGAACAAGTGCTCCACCGGGTGTTTCCAATATCTCCGCGGAGAAGATTCTGCCCCGCCCGGTCATACCGGCAACCGCTTTAATATTGGCATCAGGAGTACCTTCATTTTCAATGTAAACTTCAATATCGCGATAGGTATCCCGTCCAGCGAAATAAGGGAGAATCACTTTAGATGAATTCGGGTCATCCAACACACCGTTTTGGTTCAAATCAAAGAACCCAACAATATCACCCAATTCGTGGATACCACCAAAACCGTCAAGCAATGACACACCTTGGAAGGAGTTTTCAAACACAAACGGTGTCGGTGTGGCTGTAGGCGGCACCGGCGTTGCTGTTGGGATATCCGGTGTCGGTGTCGCGCCCGGGGTTTCCGGTGTCGGTGACGGCGGTACTGGAGTCGGCGTATCGTCTACAGGGGTTTCCGGTGTGGGAGAAGGCGGTACCGGTGTCGCCGTGGGTGGAACCGGTGTCGCCGTCGGAGTTTCACCTTCCACCTGAATCGTTACTGGATTGAATGTAGCATTGCTTAACTCATCCAACAAATTGGTCACATCAAAGGTGGTTTGGCCTTCGCTGACGGCGCTGAACACGACGTTCAACAATGTACCTGCACCATTAACCGACTCAAACCCACCCGCGGCTCCCACACGAACCGCACCATTGGCGCGTTGGGTTGCCTGCAAGAAGAAGAAATCCTGTGTTAAGGTGCCCGCGTTATCCACACTCACAAACGAGACATTGTTGTTGGATGGAACGATATCAAACCCAAAAGCCTGAACATCCACCGCATCGGCAATATCAATCTGTAAGGTAAATTCCTGGTTTACCGCAACCGTATCCGGCACAATCAGTGTCAAATTAGGCGGTGTTACCGGAGTTTCAGCCGTAGGTGTTGCAGTCGGCGTATCGGGTAACGGTGTGTTTGTAGGCGGAATCGGTGTGTTGGTTGGCGGAACCGGCGTGTTGGTCGGTGTTTCTACCGGCGTTTCAACGGGCGTCTCCGCCGGTGTTGGCGTATTCGTCGGCGGTACCGGTGTATTGGTTGGCGGAACCGGTGTATTTGTCGGCGTCTCGACCGGTGTCTCGGGTGGCGTTTCCACTTGAGATACCAGCAGGATTTGAGCCGGTATATGAAACGCGCCCATCATTTTTTTGTTTTCTTTCGTGCTCAATACATGTTCAGCCCCACTTATGGCGGGAAACACACAAACCATAAGCAAAGACAACATACCAAACACATACCCACCTCTGCGGCAATCGATCAAACGTTTAAGCATTTGTTCCTCCAACGATTTTCCAAACGTTCGGGCTGAAAATCATAAAATAAATATACTTAGATTCTATATCATGATACCGGATGACACTTCAACAGATGTAAGCCGGCGAATACAGATATCTAGTCCCATAACTTTATACGGGAAATGAGGTTAAATCAACCACTCCCAACGATTTTTCATCCCGTGCAAACCAAATGGTTCTATTCTGCTTTTGTACAGAGCGTATCTTCGGTACATCTCAATTATAGTGTAGTTTTAAAAAAAATAAACAAAAAAATCCATTTCCGTACTATTTTCTCTATTTATAAAACTTCGTTACATTGATTGGATGATCTTTACAACTTAAAATTGCGTATACAACCCCAACAATTTCACGTGTTGAATCTTGCGTGAAGCCAAACCGATTATGGAGGATCAACATGACAAACCGTTTTATATCCAGCCGTTCCCGGCGCGATTTTCTCAAACAGTCCAGTAGCACAGCCGCGGCAATAGCAGCCTTCGCGCAAGCGCCCGCTGTATGGTCCGCATCCCATAAACCAAACGACGTCGTTAACGTCGGTCATGCCGGCATCGGCGTGCGCGGCAGCCAATTGGTGACCGATGTCGCCGGAGAACCCGCAAAAGACCGCCCCGGCACACCGGGCGCTCAGGTCATTGCAATATGCGACGTATATGAACCGCATTTGCAAACCGGGTTAAAACTCAGCGCCAACCCCAAAGCAAAAGCCTATAAACATTTTGAAGAAATGTTGAATGACAAAGATATCGATGCCGTCGTGATCTCCACACCGGATCACCAGCATTCCAGTATGTTGATGGCAGCCGCTAATGCCGGAAAAGATATCTACATTGAAAAATGCTGGACCCGAACCGTTCCCGAAGCCAAAAAAATGCTGAAAGCCATCAAAGACAACAATACCGTCATGCAGTTGGGGCATCAGCAACGCGCCAGCACGGCTGCATTGCAGGCACGGGATGTTGTTCAATCCGGAATACTGGGTGAAATCACCTTCGTCCGCACCGGCTGCTTTCGCAACCGCCCACGTTCCAAAGCCGAATGGCGCTGGTATGGCGGTTACAGCCAATATCAACGCCCGGATGAATCCGATGTCCGCAACAACTTAGATTGGAAGGCATGGCTGGGAGACGCCCCGCTGAATCCCTTCACTATGGAACGCTTCTGGCATTGGCGCTGCTATTGGGATTACGGCACCGGCATCGCCGGCGACCTGCAATCCCACGCCTTTGACTTTGCCAATCATGTCATCCGGCTGGGCATTCCAGAATCGGCAACCACCTCCGGCTTCAACAATTTGCTAAAAGACGGCCGCGAAGCGCCGGATACTTGGAATACCGTTCTGGAATATCCCTCGCGCGGGCTATCTTTATTATTCTCTTCAACCTTTAACAGTATGAACATGGGGCTCAACACGGATGACTTGGAAATTCGCGGCAAGGACGCCTTGCTTAAAGTCACACAAACCGGTTACAACGCCTATCCCGAATCCACCTCCGAACGCTATCAAGCGGATTTGGAATCCGGCAAACTCTCTGAAGATGAACCGATGAAGTCATTTGATCCCGAAGCCACGCCGGAACAGCCCACACACATGGAAGACTTCATTCAATGCGTCCACACCCGCAACAAACCCAAATGCAACGAAGACGAAGCCTTTGTTGAAGCAGTGACCTGCATCATGTCTGTCATCGCGTATGAACACAAAGAAACCGTTTATTGGGACAGCGATAAACAAGAGGTGGTAAATAAAGAAGGTAAAAAACGTAGTTTCGGATGACAATACCACTGAAAGTTGTGCCGTTTTGGCAGGTTTTATCCGGTATTTATAAAGTATTGGCAAAATATTGTGTAGAAGTTTCCGTATAATTTAGTGAAATCGACTGGAAATGTGCGAAATATTTGGGTATATTTTACCGTTATCTTTGCCAGTCCCGATACGAAACAGGAAATCAATCGTATTATGGTACAAAAACTGCTTGATTAAGTTTTAAAATTTTCTGTACACAAAAATTTTGTGGTGGAAAGAGGTAAAAATGTTTTTCGTTCCGGATTTTGGTTTCATGATCGTGTCACTCATTGCTATGGCGATAATGGGGCTGGCCAGTCAGAACGTTCAAGCCACGTTTCGGCGCTTTAGCGAAGTTCCCATTCGCCGCCGTATGACCGGCGCGCAAACCGCGCGTTCCATCCTGGATATGAACGGTTTGCACAATGTGGTTGTTGAACGGGTGCAGGGCAATTTAACTGACCATTACGATCCAAGCAATAAAGTGCTGCGGCTTTCTCAACCTGTTTATGACAGCATGTCTGTTTCTGCCGTTGGCGTAGCGGCACACGAAGCCGGCCATGCCATCCAAGACAAAGAAAACTATGGCCCCTTGCGCTTGCGAAGTGGCATTGTCCCTCTGGTTAATGTAACATCCACCATGGGCATGTGGATCATCATGGCCGGGTTGTTACTCGGTGGTTTTAGCGGCGGTAGCTTTTGGCTGGCTTTTATCGGCTTAGCGCTTTATTCAACTGGGGTATTCTTTGCCTTGATTACACTTCCGGTTGAATTTGACGCCAGCAACCGCGCCATGGCTGTGTTGTCGCAAAACGGTATCATAAACCAAGAAGAGTACGGCAACACAAAAAAGGTGTTGAACGCGGCCGCGATGACTTATATCGCCGCGGCTTTAGGCGCGATCATTCAGTTCTTGTATTTAGCCATGATCCTCTTGGGCAACCGGGATGAATAGATAACAACAAATACACACAAACAGCCCGGGTCACGTTAGACCTGGGCTTTTTCTTTTCGGTTTATACCATGTTTTCATTATGCCGAAACCAACCATCTCACCCGCGCGCGATTTTGCGTTCAACGTTTTGCACGATGTGCTGACACATGGCCGTTTACTCGATGAATCGCTTGAAACCTTTGAACCGGCAGCCATCCAACACAATGACCGCGCCCTCGCCCGCGAAATCATCTCCGGCACCTGCCGCCATTTCGGCAAAATTACATTCACGCTGAAACAATTCGCCAAAAACTATGAAAAACTTCCCCCAAAAATCCAACGGATTCTGGAATTATCCGCCTATCAAATCTTATACTTAGACCGGGTGCCTTCTCACGCCGTGGTCTCGGATGCCGTGAATTTAGCCAAAGCGAACCAGGCCGCCGGTCTCAGCAACGCGGTGAACGGCATCTTACGGAATCTGATCCGCGAAAAACATACCATAAATTATCCGCAAAGAGATGAAAATATTTTACGGTATCTAGCCATTGAACACTCCCATCCGGAGTGGATCATCAAAGAATGGCAACGCATCTGGGGGAATCAAGATACAGAAAAACTCTGCCGCTTTAACAATACCCAAGCCCCATTATCCCTCCGCGTTCGCGGCAGTATGGATGAAGCGAAGCAATTGTTAGCGGGCGAAAAGATAGAATATTCTTTACACCCCGTCTTACAAAACATGATTACACTGGACAATTCACTCCCCACACATGCCCTTCTGCAAAACAAAATGTGGGTGGTTCAAGATCCGGTGATGACCATACCGGCAGCGGTTCTCAATCCAAAGCCGGGCTGGAAAATTTGGGATGTGTGTGCCGCTCCCGGTGGGAAAACGTTTCATCTAGCCGACCTCATGTCGAATGAAGGCACGATTATCGCCTCAGACAAAAGCGCCAAGCGGTTAGAGAAGTTGAAAAATCTACAAGAGTTTCTTACTCTCGACTGCATCCATCCGCTGGTATGCAACCCCCTGCAGGATACACTCCCACCTGAATTTTCTAACTTTGACGCCATATTGTTGGATGTCCCCTGCACCGGCTGGGGCACGTTCCGCCGCAACCCGGACTTGCGCTGGCGTCTGCAACCGCAAGATTCAGAACATCTTGGCGAAACAGCGTACCAGCTGTTAAATCATGTTTTCATGAAACTTAAGCCGGGTGGATGCATCGTCTATTCAACATGCACCTTATCCCCAAAAGAAAATGAACTCATAATTGAGCGTTTCCTCCATGAACATGAATCGTTTCAGTTAGATGACATAAGAACGTCAATACCATCACCGTGGCACAGCAGGGTACATCCAAAGGGATGGTTTACAGCATTCCCGCCATCCACACAAACTGACGGTGCCTTTTGTGCGCGGTTACAACATACAGAAACATAACATACGGGAAAATAACGTGCGGTTTATTTGGCGTATTATCGTTGGAATATTTGTGATTGTTTGGAATCTACTGGCAACCATCATCATGACCATATTGGTGATGGCGGGGATGGCGGCCGCCGGCTATTATCTGCTGGATTACCTGGTTGCCGGAGAAGAAGTCACCGTGCCCAGCGTATACGGCATGAACAAAGCCCAAGCCATGGAAACGCTTTTGGAACACGATTTATGGCTCAATCCGGATATCGAAGAAATTTACAACCAAAATGTTGAGCCGGGAATCATTGTCGAACAGCGGCCGCAGCCCAACGAACGCGTAAAGAAAAAACGCTCCGTAACCGTTACCATCAGCGCCGGCGCGCGGGAATTAGAAATTCCCGATGTAAAGGGGCAGTATGAGGACGAAGCAGTATTGACATTGCGCAGTGCCGGTTTGGATGTAGGACAACGTGCCTCCGCTTATCACGAGCGAATTCCGGAAAAGGGAATTATCGCGCAAGATCCTTTGCCCGGCAGACAGCGATCCTATGGAAATCAAGTCAATTTGCTGGTTAGCCTTGGATCTATGCCGCAAGGATTTGTGATGCCGAATTATATGGAACAATCCATTGAAGACGTATTGCAACAAATAGAACTGCAAAATGCGATAGCAATCAAACCGGAAGTGAAATACATTCCAACACCCGAAGTTTCGCAATGGAACAAGATCATTGAACAACGTCCGCAGCCAGGAACCCGAATGGCATTTGGAGAGAAAATGGTCTTTCAGGTCGGATCCAGCGGCACAAGTTCCAGCGATATTCATTTAATTCATATCGAATTCAACTATCCCTATGGCGTTTTCAATCCAGACAACCTGGCTGTTTTAATCTGGGATGAAACCTCATACGACTTGAAATCGCCGACCCGAATTTCTATCAAGCAGAGTTATCCCGGTTTCAACATTGAACATTGGGCGCCGGTGGTTGGCAACGCGTATGTCATGTTGGCCGAAACCACTCAATCTCATCCGGAATTGATCGCGAAAATTCACGCAGAGAATTGGTATGCAGTCACACAGAACGTTCAAAAGAAAATACGGCAACCAAACGGGTAGGAAATTGAGAATACGGCTATTACAATCAGCATACAATGAACCCCAATATTGAAGACCACTAAAGAGGAAAATCACTATGGCAACCGCTTCACAAACGGAACATTCAACTCCAAAAAGACCGCATACGGGCAGCGATCAAACCTTGTCGCCGGGGGCGGTTTTGGCGCGAATCCTGCTCGCTTCATTATTCACATTTATTGCCGGCTTTGTTCTCACAACCGTTTGGGCTTATTCTACCGGCTATCCATCTCTGCCTCTTCAAGGAGAAGAATCAATCCAAGCCAATGGAGAGCCTCGATTTGTACCGTATTACCCCTTATTTTACCGGTTTGCCCTGAAACCGGACGAAGGAGTAATTCCTCAATCTTCTTATTTCGACCAAGTCGGCGTTGCCGGCGTCGGCACGTATTTTTACACCACGATCAATGCACCGCATTGGATCTTTGAATTGAAAGTCAATAATTTACGCGGCATGATTTTAATTCCTTATCTCGTTTTGTTTGGCGGATTGTTTTTGTTTTTCAAAATTCTCTTACCGAACAAGCGGATCTCTTCCGAACATATTTTAAACTATTCCATTGTCATCAGCATTTTTCATTCGATATTGGTGGTACTCGCGGTGGTGGGAGGCAATTTCATTTCCCCCGCCTATCAACAGCTCTACGAAAATTATAACTTTTATAAAGGACAGTTCGCCGGTGTTCTGCTTCCGGGAGCAACCATCATTTTGTTGTACGGTTTATTTTTGGGGGCGGTGGTAGGATGCATATATTCTTTATTATTTCAGAAAAATAAGGCGCATGCTTTGCCGGAAACAAAACCACAATCAACATAATATAACTTCGTGTATGACTCATTATCTCTTCGGTTTTTGCTCAAACTTACCGTATGCGGTTTGATTCTCCTGCATTTTTGCTTGGGTTGGATGGCGCTGCGCCATGCCGCTCCCACGGCGGATGAATATTCCTACATCTCAACGGCATATATTTACGTTCAAACCGGTGATTTTCGTTTAGACCGAACCCATCCCCCCCTGCTGCGCCTTCTCATGGGCATTCCGCTGCAATTGGCGGACATCCATCTTCCCCCTCTTCAGCAAAATAAATGGGATACTCTCGAAAGCAACATGTTAGGCTACGTGATCGGGTGGGAAATGCTGCTAGGCGGAGAAAACGACTGGCGGTATCTAGCCACGCTGGCACGACTTCCTATTCTTATACTCTCATGCGGATTGGCGGCATTGCTTTACGTTTGGGCTAAACATTTGTATGGGCAAAACGGCGCGTTGATTTCATTATTTTTATACACATTCTCACCCAATATCCTCGCTCATGCTTCGCTTGCCACGATGGACTTAGGCGTCAGTTTTTTCTTTGCCGCCTCTTTGTTTGCGGTCTACAACTATTGGTTATATCCGAACCGTAGGCTTCTCATCCTTACCGGATTGGTATTTGGGCTCGCGCTCGCCGCAAAAGTGACTGCCATTCTTTTATTTCTTCCATTATTAGCCGGATTGCTGCTCGCCGAACGAAAGCGGTATGAATCCTGGTCTGCTATTCCGGTAAAACGATTCGCGGTAATACCGGCCGTCATGACTGGATGCGCTTTTATCTGTTTATTGTTTATTTACGGTTTCCCGTTTAATTCTTTCTACTATTTTGATACACTAGAAAACGTGATTTTTAAATCAACGCAAACCCCCGGCGGTGAACCTGTTCCCGGAATGCCCCATACCAACTATGCCTTTTATCTACTGGGCGAATATTCCACCTCCGGCTGGTTTTATTACTATTTGGTCGCGATCCTGGTAAAAACACCCTTGGCTGTATTTGGGCTGCTGATCTTCACGTTTATTTGGTGCAAACAACGCTGGAACGGTACAGCGGATATTCTAATCGCCGGAACAATACTCCTTATTATCGCCGCATCTATGTTGACCCGGGTCAACATCGGTCTGCGGCATGTTCTTCCGCTTTATCCACTTCTATTTCTCTATTTAGGGAGAGCCGCCCTCATTGAAAATAGACGGATAAGAGGAATGGTTGTTCCCGTATTCTTGCTATGGTATGCCGCCGCGTCCATTTGGATTTCTCCTCATTATCTTGCATACTTTAATGAAGCGGCCGGTGGGCCTGATAACGCGCACTATATTTTAGATGATTCCAACATCGATTGGGGGCAGGATTTGGCGGCTTTAAAAGATGTTCAAGCGCAAGATCCCAATGAACCGTTTTATGTCGCGACAAACTGGATGCTCAATCCCCCCGCGTTTGGATACCACGCGGAACGATTGCGAAAAGAGCATATCCAAACTCCCCCCACCGGTCTTGTCGCCGTCGGAATACATTGGGCCATACGGCAGCGAATTCATGAACGTTCTCCCTATTATTTTGATTGGTTGGAACAATACGAACCCATCGGTCATGTGGGGCATTCCATCCTGCTTTACCGCTTTAACGAAACCCAACAGGATTAATCTATGCGAATTGAAGTTGTCATTCCCGCATACAATGAAGAACAGTCGATTGAAAACGTGATGCAGGCGATACCAAAAGACCGGATAGACCGGATCATCGTCGTTGACAACGCTTCAACCGATGCCACCGCGGAACTTGCCCGGCAGGCTGGCGCTCATGTCATCCATGAACCCCAGCGCGGGTATGGCAACGCCTGTTTGCGCGGTATCGCGGAAGCAAGCCAAGCCGATGTGATTGTTTTTGTGGACGCGGATTTCAGCGACGATCCCTCCGAAATGCCCTTGGTTTTGAATCCTATTCTTACCCAAGGCAAAGATATGGTAATCGGTTCCCGAATATTGGGATATCGCGAGTCGGGTGCGCTTCCCGTTCATGCCAATTTTGGCAACCGCTTAGCCTGTTTTTTAATCCACCGTTTATTCGGCTATACGTTTACCGATCTCGGCCCCTTTCGCGCTGTAACAAAAAAAGCGTTAAATAAATTGAACATGGAAGACCAAACCTATGGCTGGACTGTGGAAATGCAGACCAAAGCGGCTATTATGAAGTTAGATTGTTGCGAAGTCCCGGTTTCCTACCGCAAACGGATTGGAACATCAAAAATCTCCGGCACCATTAGCGGAAGTGTGAAAGCGGGAAGCATGATTTTGTATACCATATTCAAATTGTGGTGGAGAACCATCCGCAATCCGGAACGCTTCCACCAAATGTGATTTATCATGAATCGATTCGTATTTTTATCCGGTGTTCTTTTCGCGATTGCCTTTCGTTTCCCAGGCATGATATCCGCGCAAGACAACACATTGGTTCCGCAATATAACTTGCAGGCCGGTATGGATTTGATCTTCACAGCGACCTTTGAGTTGCAGTCGGAAGGGGTGTTTGCCGAAGAAAGCACCCGTGTGATTGAATCCCGCTTCATCGTTGTCGATGTAGAGAATTCCGGTACGGCTAACTTGCTCGGTATTTCAAAAATGGTGCGGCGCACATTGGATGGCCAAACCATAGAAGCCCCGTATGGAAACATTTCTGCCTACAACTGGCAATGGAATCCAAAAACCGGGCGGGTTACCATTCCTTCCACTTCCGAGGAATTCGGTACCGGATGGACACCGATGATCTACTTTCCCCCTCTGCCGAAAGACCCCATACCATTATCGGAACGAATAAAAACTTCACTCCCAATCCACATCAATAATGAGCAAATCCACACCGAAAATTTCTTCGTGCTTGCGCAGCCTCATTCGGTAGAGGAGAACCGGTTTAATATCGCGGCAAGCCTTTTAGGGCCAATTCCAATCCAATCCTCCCCGCAAATCTCCATGCAATTTTTAGAACACGAAATCATATACAACCCCTCCATCCAGCTTCCGCAACATTCCGCCACAGCGTATCAGTTAAAAATGCAAGATGGTTCAGACGCATCGTATGCTGACCTTCGTATCGAATGCTCTTTAGACCAAACCAACCGGTTTCGGGATGAACACCTTCCGGTCATTCGTCAGGAAATCGCCAAGTTTTTTGATTATCAACAACAACTCAAACAATTGAAAATCGATCAAGCGGCCGAACTGATCGATCTGATGGTCGATTTTTCCGAAAACTCCCCCATGCCGATCTTGCGGGATGCAGCCAAAGATTTGGTGTTGATGCACCGGTATGACCTACGCCTCAATCAAAACTTACAGCAATCATTACCCAGCTGGGAAGTTTCCCCCTTTACCGCAGAGACCCTTTCCGGAGAAGAATACAAATTTAGCCCCGACAAAGAAAAAGTAAGAGTCTTGTTGTTTTGGTCGTTATGGTGGGAACCAGCTGAACATGCCCTGCTGGATTTGGAAGACCTGCGGAAAACACTGAATCCCAACAAAATTGAGTTTATCGGTATCAACTTAGATACCAACAAAAACAGCGTGCGGCACTATCTGGATCAAACCGGAATTGAAATGACCACCCTGTGGGATAAAAATTACCCCAAAAGCGGCATCGCGTTCCGCTTTGGAATTCAGCAGGTTCCTGTCATGATTGTGATAGACAAAGAAGGCGTGATTGCCGCCCGTGATATCCCATTTCAAGAATTGGTTCCATTACTGAGTGATCTATTATGAACGAGGACCCCCTTCAATATGCCGTCATGATCCTGGCAGCGGAAGAATCCAGTTGGATGGACACCCCAATGCCATTGCTGCCCTTGGGAAGAAAAAACATTCTCTCACACATCCTTTCTAACCCATTTTTGCAAAGAAAATCCATTCTCCCTCATGTTGTGTTGGGACACGAGCCGGAAAATATCCTATCTTATATCCCAAAAGAAGTTCCGTTTTCGATCAACGAACGGTACCAAGAAGGACGAACCACCAGTGTGCAGTGCGGTTTGTTTGAATTGCCGAAGAATATAAGCGGATTCTTTTTGCTGCCAGTGGAATGTCCTCGAATCACATCCGGTATTTTTGAAGTCCTAATGGAAGCTTATTCCGGCGAGATGTCAATTTGCATTCCCTCCTACCAAAACAAAAGTGGACATCCACCATTGATCGGAAAGGCCTATTTTGATGAGATAGCGGGATTGAAAGACGATGAATCAGTTCGCAGCATCTATCAACGCCATGAAGATCAAATTATTCATGTCCCCGTTGAGAGCGATGCGATTTTGCATACCATCCATTCACCAAAAGATTATGAACGTATGTTGTCATTTTTTGAGAAAGAAGGGGGAGAATTGTAGAGTTTCCAATATTCTTGTACAGAAAATCGAAATCAAGGCAAAGCGACCGCTTAAAGCGTTTCAGAGTTGAATAGCCGGGTAGCACCGGCTTCTAGCCGGTATGTGCATGTATACATTGTACCTCTACGCAAACCTGAATTGCTCTCATGGAATCGTTATTGTCGCGTGGCAAACAATTCCAAAAACAACAATAGATCGTTGCGGTCTTGTATCCCGGAATTATCCAAATCACCGTTCGGCGCATTGGTCAAAAACCATGTGGAAAATAGATAGACATCCAAAGCACTAACCCGCTGATCCTGGTTGAAATCCACCCTTTGCGGCACTGGAGTCGGAGTCGGCAGAAACCCATTGCCGATCGTGAACGAAAAGCGTTCACTCTTCTTTCGGCTGCCGGTTCGGTTTTGAATCGCGGTTACATCCCACTGAAAGGTCTCTGCCACCCGCAACTCCTGCACACTCACACGCGGGGCATTCGACAATCCAGTCTGGATTTGCTTTTCGATTTCATTATCACGGTAGATCGTTAAGATAAATTGATCCGCGCCGAGTTGATCGTTCCAATCAAAGTCAATTCCCGTAACCGCGGTGGCCACTTCAATATTCGCCCGGTTTTCCGGTTGCAACAGTTTGGGTGATTTGAGTACCCTTATGGTTGAAGTGGGGGTAGGGCTGGGTGTCGGTATGCTTCCAGTCGCGGCGGCAACAATAAACGATGCGGTTTGCACCGGCTGCGTGCTGAATCCACTTTCATCGCCGGCCCGCACGCTCCAAAACACGACCGTATTTTGATTGGTTGCGCCAACATTCAATGGCACTGCAAGCGATGTTTCCGTTGTCTGAATAGGAGGGCGCGGGATGTTGCCTATACGAAAATTTAGTTCGTATCGCGTTGCCCCGATGACGGAAGACCATCGAAATGCCACCGTCGATCCGGTACTTGGCAATGAAATAGTTGAACCGTTAGCAGGTTCGAGTAAGATGGGTTGTTCCGGAAACACACGCGGCTGAGCAAAGGCTGCCGGAACAAAACCGAAACAACAGCCGCTTATGATAATCGTCATCCATACAAAAATGGGTTTAAAGTTGTGAGTCATAGAATGAATCCCAAAACCGCTTTGCTTGTCTTCGTAAAATATCCCGAACCCGGCCAAGTGAAAACCCGGCTGGCAGTTTCTATCGGCGATCAAAAAGCAGCCGCCGTCTACCGCTTATTCGCCGAAACATGTATGCAGCGTTATCAAAAAATTTCCCATACCGATTGCATCGTATATTGTACACCCAAAGAAGAAAAAGAAAGAATCATGAAATGGCTGGGGCATCAATTTATTTACGACATCCAGCCCGAAGGTGATTTGGGCCAACGGCTTACCACCGGGTTCCAAACCCAACTTCAACAGTACGCCAAAGTGATCGCGTTGGGTACAGACAGCCCCGATTTGCCATCAGAATATATTGAAGAAGCCATTGCGTCACTGGAAGATCACGATACCGTGGTCGGCCCTTGCAATGACGGAGGATATTATCTCATCGGGATGAAAAGCAACTGCACGTCACTATTTCAAGACATCGAATGGTCAACCAATTTGGTGCTATACCAAACGCTGATGAATGCCAAAGAGCATCACATTTCGATGGATATTTTGCCCGGGTGGTATGATGTGGATACAAAAGAAGAATTCAACAAACTTTTGGCGGACAATCTCAGCATCAAAACCAAGTTGCAAAGCATATTGTCATCATGACGGCTTTTCAAAGTAGTCTTCGCCCACTTCTTCCACCGATTCAACCGCATCCAACTCAATCTGGGTCCGCCCGGCATAATGCGCGTTCAGCACCAAATGCGGAACCTGCTCCCCCTCACGGATCACCGCCTCCACCATGCCGGTATACGACATCGTCTTTTCGGTTCCTTCACCAAACCGAAACTCCACTTTGCACACTTTGTGTAAATACTCGTCAAACTTAATCGTCATGTTCTGGTCAAACCTAACTCTCTTTTCTTTAGCGGCCTTTACTTCCACTCTCTTTACCAAGAGTATTATCTTCCTTTATATACACCGGTTTTGGAGGCTCTAGTACTCTGTCAATCAAAAAATGACGGCTGGCTATCCGTTGTCCCCCCCTTGTTAAGGGGGGCTAGGGGGGATCGACACCCGTCAATAAAACGTTGACACTGTACTAGTTTTGAACTCTGTGTTGTGGTTGATTGATCCGAATGTTCTTGATTTTTATCGCTCATCATGCACTCCAATTATTGTGTTCTTAAATTTATTATAAATTGAAATATCACTAAAAAGAATAGAAATATCATGTTATGTACAATAGAATTTGTTGCCAGATGCAAATAACCCGATTTCTTATTGTTATTTTTAAATTTCTTATTTGTACATTCCACAAAAATTTTATTCATGAACTCTTCAAACGTATTATCAATTTCAACCTTTGATAATTTTATATTCGAATTTTGCTCTTCATTCCATCTAGACAACTTATTTTTATACTCATTGATTTCATAGACCGGCAAATATGCATATGAATCTACAATGCGTGATCGGATTAAATAGTTAACAACCAAGACATTGTGGCTAGCAATACAACGATATCATAGAAACATGACAGAGATCTATAAAAATCTAAATGTACCTTTGGCAAAAAATATAAATTGCTCCTCCGATAATTGTATTCAAATCAATTGGCTGAGTCAAAGCTTGATCAAGTTTGAATTTGCGATCTATTTCATGGAAATATAATTGTTTATAGAAATCAAAATATTCCATTATAATTAACCATTTGCTTATTTAACCAGTTATATTGGTAGGGCTCAACACTCTTACAACCTTGATTACGCTTCATGTCAAAGCGGGTGCAAGCCTGAATCCAACCGAAAGGCTTGTGTCCGGTAGCCCACCAGTCATACCGAAAGCGGACATTCCATATTTCTTTTGGAATTATTCCATCCAAATTGGGCATTGCCGCCAATTTTTCGGAAAGCCCATCGGTTCGCGCGGTATCCCTTTGTATTCGTCCAGCAGGGCAAACAACAGCGCTGCCCAACGGCTTTGCGGGGCAATGAGGCGCATCAAATACCGGCATATCGTCAAGATGACAAATACCCGGTTATTGGTAAACGATACCGGTTCATGCCAATCAGGGTATTTCCGGCGGTTGGGGATATGCGGTTTGTATCCAAGCTCTCTGCCGATTAAACGTCCATGATGGGCACAAAGGTTTCGAACCGCGTTCAATGCCCGCAGCCAAGACCGCAGCACTTCATCCGGTATCTTGTAGCGCTCGGCGATTTTGCGTTTTATCTCAGGGGATGTTCCTTTAAAGAAGGTAAGCGTAGACCCGAACGACATCACTTCACACAACATCCAAAGAGGTAAATGCTCATGCTCATCATATTTCTGTTGGAAATGATTCACGAAGATTTCTTGGCTGCGTCCGGTTTCCGTTTGCAATTGGGTTAACCACTTTGCATATTCCATCGGTTCAAGCTTGGGCAGGTTGGCTTGACGTGTATGTCCAAACGCACCGTATTGATGGCTGAAATGATAGGTTAACAAGGTTCGCACGGAAATTTCAATTCGTTCAATAGCATCCAAGAGCAGCAAACGCAGCCGGCGGTCAAACGTGTACCGTCTCCAAATCATTTCAAATGTTGTTCCGGGTTTAAACGTTTCATTATCCGCATTGCGAAACGGATACAGATATTCGCTCAAACGGTAATAGTTCATATGCTCTGATGTGTTGATGAGTTCATCACGGTCCGCAAGGAAGCCGCGTTTGATGAGCGAGTCTGTTTGTTCGGTAAAAGTAAGGGGGGTGTTTTGTGTATCTCATGCTGTCCCCTTGGAAAAGAAAAACCCACCGGAATTAAGCGTAATTGGCGGTTAACCAAACAGAGGCTCGGTGGGTGTGCTGTTTACAATCATAATGTATCGGCAAAACGTGTCAATACTGAACGGTAGTATCTGAACGGTAGCATCTCTCTGAAAATCCCATTTCTGTAGAAAGCGGGTTACCTCTCTACCGAAGAGGTTCAAAGGGCGGGGGGTGTGGTTCAGATTTATAGAGAGAGGCAAGAATCCCATACTATCAATGAATAATTCTGGCTTTCTTATTCCATTTGAAATAAAAAATGTCCGTTATATTGGTAGGGTGGGCTCAACACTCTTACAACCTTGATTACGCTTCATGTCAAAGCGGGTGCAAGCCTGAATCCAACCGAAAGGCTTGTGTCCGGTAGCCCACCAGTCATACCGAAAGCGGACATTCCATATTTCTTTTGGAATTATTCCATCCAAATTGGGCATTGCCGCCAATTTTTCGGAAAGCCCATCGGTTACAAAAAACCCTGCCGCATTTAAGCGTTTTTGGCTTGAAACCAAAAAGAAGCTCGGCAGGTATACTGTTATTAACGATAATAGATTGACACATCATATCAATAGGAAATAAGGTACAACTGTTGATAGCATGTAATAAACACAATCCCAAATAATGACAGTTAAAACTGCCGTTCAAAATGCTTGGGCTTCACTTCCTCTTTGCTGCGGTCAATCCAGTAGGTCTTCGCGTCTTTATCCAGTTTGCGGTGCAAAATATCCCGGCCTATTATCCACATAAATATCGAAACCGGGGTAAAGATCAAATACCAAATCAGGCTCAAAATAATGCGGGCATTCACCCAGCCCAGCGCCATACCGAATTTCATCCAATATTTATGCACCGGTTTTAACACCGAAGGATAAATCAATCCCGGCAGCAAAAATACCACGATCCCAATGCCGTTCAGCACATAGATCTTGTTCCACCCGATTGTACCGTGCCACCACCAACCGATCAGCGTAACAATACCGCTCAATACCAACAACGCGGTAAACATAACAATCCCGAATTTCCGCAATTCGGTATTGTCTGGAACTTTGTAAACAATCCTAGTCAAGTTCAAACTCCTTGCGCCAGTCTGTATCGTCTTTCAATTCAGGTTGTTCTTTTTTATCCAAGATACAGCGCCCCAACACCAAATAATCCATATCGGTACGCATAAAACAGGTATAGGCGTTTTCCGGAGACCCCACAATCGGTTCTCCCCGAACGTTGAACGAAGTGTTGACCAACACGGCGCAACCCGTCAACTCTTCAAACGCCTTTACGACATCATAATACCGCCCATGATCTTCCCGCGTGACCGTCTGTACCCGCGCCGAATAATCCACATGCGTCACCGCCGGAATATCCGAACGCGGCACATTAAGCTTTTCAATCCCAAATAATTTCTCCTGATCTTCCGTCATCGGAATACGGCGTTCCTCTTTTACCGGCGCCACCAAAAGCATATAGGGAGAATCGCAATCCATCTCAAAATACTCATGCACCTTCTCGCGCAACACAACGGGTGCGAAAGGACGAAAAGATTCGCGAAATTTAATCTTCAAATTCATTCGCGACTGCATGGTCGATGACCGGGGGTCTCCCAAAATACTCCGCCCTCCCAAAGCGCGCGGCCCGAACTCCATCCGGTTTTGGAACCATCCAACCACGTGATCGCCCGCCAGCAGCTTGGCGGTTTCCCTCCCCAATTGATCCTCTTCAACCACTTTGTATGAGACCCCCAATTCATCCAAATACGCTTGGCATTCCTCATCGGTTGTTAGCGGTCCGATTAAAGCGGCATTCATCCGGTCTTTGCCGTGCTTTTCGGGCAATGGATGATTGAGATAACGGTGGTAAATACTCAACGCGACACCCAACGCGCCGCCGGCGTCACCGGCGGCAGGCTGAATCCAAATATTCTCAAACGGTCCTTCACGCAAAATGCGTCCATTGGCAACACAGTTCAGCGCGACACCACCGGCCAGGCAAAGGTTTTTCGAGCCGGTTGTTTTTTGCGCATGATTCGCCATCTTCAACATAATTTCTTCGGTTACGACTTGCACCGAACGCGCCAAATCCATCTCCCGCTGTGTGAGGAGCGTTTCGCTTTTCCGCGGCGGACCGCCAAACAACCGGTCAAAGCGTCTGTTGGTCATCGTCAGGCCGGAAAGATAATTGAAATACTTCATATTCAGCCGAAACGAACCGTCTTCTTTTACATCAATCAATTCGTCATAAATGGTTTGAACGTAGGTAGGGTTGCCATACGGCGCCAGCCCCATCACCTTATATTCACCTGAATTCACCTTGAATCCCGTATAATAAGTAAAAGCGGAATACAAAAGCCCCAGCGAATGCGGAAACTGCGTCTCTCCCAAAAAGTGAATCTCATTCCCCTGCGCGTGGCCAAAGGTTGTGGTAGACCATTCTCCCACGCCATCAATCGTTAAAAACGCGGCTTCGTTAAATGGAGAGGGATAATACGCACTGGCGGCATGGCTCTCATGGTGATCGCCAAACAATATCTTTCCTTCATAATCCAATGCTTCCGAAATCACTTTCGGCAGCCACAACTTTTCATGCATCCAAAGCGGCATCGCCATGATAAACGATCGCAATCCCGCCGGAGCGACCGTGAGGTAGGTCTCTAAAATTCGTTCGAATTTCACGAACGGTTTATCATAAAACGCCACATGATCCACATCCTGCCCGGTGATGCCGGCATGATCCAAACACGCTTGAATGGCATGGGTTGGAAATTCGGAATCATGCTTTTTGCGGGAAAAGCGTTCTTCCTGCGCCGCCGCCACAATGTCTCCATCTTTCAATAAACACGCCGCGCTGTCATGATAAAATGCAGAAATACCTAATATGTACATTCAGTTTGTAACCGCCTAAATGATATCAATAAAATGATCGTCTCGAGTTTTGAAATAGAATGGTAATTCGCACATGGCATTTCATCAATCGGTTAGAACAAATTCGATTTTAATTCTTTTTGTATCGGAAACAGTGCCTCAACAAATTGTCAGAACGTCACTGTTATAACACGTGGAATCATTAAAGAGGAAAAGGTTCCAGATATAGAGATTGACCGGGCAATTGAGCGCAAGAAGATATACGAGGCTGATCCGGTGAAACATACCTTCACGGAAGGAGAATAGGCCATGACAGACAGTAAAGGCACAGACGCACTGGACTATATCCGAAAAAAACATGGTAACTACCCGGAGTTTGAAGAAGGGGTAGAAGAAGCCTATACAGATTTAATAGTAGGGCAAATGATTTATAACGCCCGGCAGGAAGCCGGTTTGAGTCAGACAGAACTTGCCGAACTGGCGGGAACGACACAATCCGTTATTTCACGTTTGGAAGATGCGGATTATGAAGGCCATTCTCTGCCGATGCTGCGTAAAATCGCGAATGCATTGGACAAGCGTATCGAAATGCGCTTTGTTCCCATGAATGCGAAAGGCGCGGAAAAAGAATTAACCCTTTAAAATCCTGAATCAAACAGGTCCGCTGTCACAGTCTAGTAGTCTGTCAATCAAAAAATGGCGGCTGGCTATCCGTTGTCCCCCCCCTTGTTAAGGCTAAGGTTT
>CAYVAZ010000045.1:7625-21567 GCA_964449065.1 uncultured bacterium | reverse complement strand
GATACCGGTGTCGCGGTGTTGGAATCCCCCTTCCGCCCGAATCAAATCAGCGCCTACCGGGATTTAAAAAAACAGGGAGCCCTGCCCATCATTATGGATGAAGGCATCATCAACATGACAGAACTTGTTGAGTTCACCAAACTAAATATGCTGGATGGTGTCGCCATGAAACCGGCCCGTTGCGGCGGCCTCTTGGAAGCCAAAAAACAAATCGAATTTGTACAGGAACAGGGAATGATGTTTTTAGGCAGCGGATTGACCGACCCGGATGTCTCATTGGCTGCAACCTTAGCCCTGTACAGCGCGTATGGCTTGCAGTACCCAGCTGCATTGAACGGGCCGCAGTTTTTGGATCACTCCGTAATCGCAAACCGGTTTCTTCCAAAAATGGGTGTGCTGGATATCCCAACCCAACCCGGTCTCGGTGTAGAGGTGGTGGAAGAAAAAATCCATGCGATTCAAATCCCCCACCAAGACCTCTTTCCAGCGTGATTCATTCATTACAGGAATGAATGCTTTGCGCCATGCTGAATGAAGGACATAAACTCCTGCCGCGTATGGATATTTTCACGAAACGTCCCCAGCATTGTACTCGCAATGGTGTTGGAATTGGTCTTTTGTACACCGCGCATCATCATGCACATGTGCCGCGATTCCGATACCACCGCAACACCCTGCGGCTGCAGCACCTCTTCGATGGCCCTTGCGATTTGATTGGTCATGCGTTCCTGCACTTGCAGTCTCCGGCTGATGACTTCCACAATCCGCGGCAGTTTTGACAAGCCGATGACCTTTCCATTGGGTATGTAACCAATATGCACCTTGCCGAAAAACGGCAGCATGTGATGTTCACACAGGCTGAAGAAGTCTATATCATTCACCACAACCATTTCATCGTACTCTTCTTCAAAGACCGCCCCATTCATCACCGCTTCTACATCTTGCGCATACCCTGCCGTTAACGCGCGCATGGCTTTCGAAACACGTTTGGGTGTTTTCAACAATCCCTCGCGTTCCGGGTCTTCTCCCAACGAGTAAAGCAATTGTCTGGTTAATCCTTCAATCGGATCATCCAAAAGCTTTCCATTCGGTTTGCTGCTAGTCTTGATGGCTGAGGTTTTTAATTGAGTCGCTGTTTGTACCATTTGAACTCTCCTATGTTTGTTCAGGCTCTGGACACGAGGCTGGAAAGGCCGCCGTCCACCCCAAAGGTCTGTCCGGTGATCCAATCGTTTTGGGGCTGAAGCAAAAAGAATATGCAGGACGCGATATCCTCCGGTTGGCCGATTCGCCCCAACGCATGCATTCCTTTGGATGCCTGAAGAGCGGTATCGTTTCCTGTGATATGCTTCGCGAGTGGTGTGTCCACCAATCCCGGCGCGACACAATTGACGCGGATGCCTTTGCGCGCGTAGGTCGCCGAAGCCGAGCGGGCTAGCCCTTCCACACCGGCTTTAGCTGCCGCAATCGCTTCATGATTGGGGACGCCGATCGAAGCGGCCGCGGTAGACAGCAAAACTATAGTCCCGCCGGATTTTTGCATTGGCTTTACCGCTTCACGCAATATGTAAAACGATGAAGTTAGGTTCAAATTTAGGGTTTGGTGCCATTCTTCGTCTTTGGTGATATGTGCCGCCTTTAGCAAAATCGATCCGACACAGTTCACCACACCGTGGATCGAGTCATGTTCGGACAGCACCTGCTCGAAGCATTGCTTCACCGATTCCGCATCGGTCACATCGGTCACGATTGCACTTCCTCCGGTTGCTTCCGCCAACGCTTGCAGAGAACCCTCCGTACGTCCCGCCAGAAAAAGGTGGCAGGAATCTTCCGCTAATTTTTTACTGAGAACGCTGCCAACTCCCCCGGCCGCTCCAAAGATTACATAAACTGGTTTGGTGTTTGAAACCATAATCATTCCTTTTCTTGTGATTCGCGTTTCGGTGGAGAGCCTTCTTGAAGAACGCTCTCCACGTCAACATTTTTGGTCGGTTTATTCTGAAGGTAGTAGTACGTTATCAATCACATGAATCACACCGTTGCTGGTGATTACATCGGTCTTGATTACGTTTGAGTCATTCAACATCACTTTGCCATCGTTTACCTTGATCCGGATGGCTTGCCCCTGCACGGTTTTGGCTGATTTTAACCCGACGACATCTTCCGCCAACACCTTACCCGAAACGACGTGGTAGGTCAGGATATCAACCAATCTCGCTTTGTTCTCCGGCTTCAAAAGGCTTTCAACAGTGCCTTCCGGCAATTTCGCGAATGCGTCATTGGTCGGTGCAAATACAGTGAATGGACCTTCGCCTTTCAACGTATCAACCAACCCGGCCGCTTTTACGGCTGCGACCAGGGTCGAAAACACGTCGATTGATGCGGCTTTCTCAACAATGTCTTTCGGCATGATGACAGTATCAATCACGTGAATCACACCGTTTGAACAATTGATATCCGTCTTAACCACGTTTGCGTCATCGATGCGGACTTTGCCGTCGTTAACCGTGATCGCTGCCTCTTGACCGTTCACAGTCTTGGCCGCGTTCAACTCAATCACATCTTTTGCCAACACTTTGCCCGGTACCACGTGATAGGTTAACACGGCGGTTAATGCTTCTTTATCCTCCAATAACGCGCTCAACGTTTCTTTCGGGATTTTTGCGAATGCATCATCGGTCGGGGCAAAAACAGTGAATGGGCCTTCGCCTTTCAAAGTTTCCACTAAACCGGCCGCTTTGACAGCGGTTACCAATGTTTGAAACGAACCCGCGGACACGGCGGTATCCACGATATCCTTCTTGCTGTTGCGATCAGATGCCCAAGTATTCAATCCTACAAATAGTGCTGCGGTAACAATGACGTTTGTAAATTGTTTCATGATGTTTCCTTTCAATAATTTTGGTTGGTTTATTGCTGTGATTTTTCTTCAGAAATACAAATTCCCGTGAATAAATGATTAACCCTCCTTTCCTTTTTCTATATTATATGAACGATATAACGTTCATGCAAGAAGTTTTTGTTATTTTTTTTATTCCAGCAACAAATCGTGCCGTGCATGGTGTATCTACCGATCCCTTGTTGGGATTATAAATCACACCGCTTTTCGCTTGGATTGCGGTGTAAGAACTTATATAATTTCTTTATAAATATAGACTTATCTATATTCATTCTGAACAATCCTAAACAAAATTGGTGCAATTACTTTTTTTGTATTCCGCCTGAAAAATAAAGAGGTGAAGTTTACTTGGAGATAACGATTGAAAAACCAAAAAAGAACGATATATCATTTACAATTAAATTTTTACGTTTCAATTGTGTGGGGAGCATTGGCTTCCGGCCGGCAAGTGTTTATGCCTTATTAAGGCGAACGATTGGCAATGACATTGACGTAAGAAATTTTTAACGTCTAGGGGGATAGCCCCCGTGGCTGCCCACTGCACGAAATGCCATTGGTTTAAGGCATTCCGTCTGAAAACACAAAGCCTTTTCTCCCCCAAGTTGGGGGAGACACAGAGGGGGGTTGTGACCACAAATAAAGTTGAGTGTTAGCCTGAATCAAATCGAACGGCTGTTGTCCGGTAGCTCACTATTGGTATCGAAAACGGACATTTCATTTTTCGGCTGGTACTTGGAAGGGGGAAAGGGAACCCGAAAACAACATCAAATATCATCTCGTTCTATCTACTTATACCGTTTCCATTTCGAATCGTAGTGTAAGCGTGGCGATAAGCCTCAACGAAAAAAAATCGTGGCGGTTTTCGTTCTGAACAATCCTAAATAATATTGGTACCAAACCCAAATCGCTCGAATGCAGCCGCGTCAACTCGTGGGGACAGTCCCCGCGGCTGTTCTTGATCGATCTATCTCGCTTCCGCTTTCCTCGCAATACGCTTCAACATTCCATGAAAGATGATCACATGCAGCGGAAGCAAAGAGTACCAATACAAAAGCCCCCACAGGCCCAACGGATCGAAGATCGCGGTTTGATGAATCAAACTGCCGCCGTCTTTCGGTTCAACCTCAAATTGCAGCCACGCCCGTCCGGGAACCTTCATCTCGGCTTTCAAGCGCAAGAGATTATCCGGCTCGCAAGTCTCCACCCGCCACCAATCCAGTGTATCGCCGGTATGCAAGTGTTCCGGATCTCGCCGTCCTCTTCTCATGCCGATGCCGCCGAAAATCAAATCCAAATACCCGCGAATTTTCCATAAAAAATTGGCATAATACCACCCATTATTGCCGCCTATGGTACGGACCGGATAAAACGCCCGTTCGGGACAAACCGAAACGAAGATCTCACGCTTGTCAAAAACACGCGAACCGTATTTTTTCACCCGATTCTCTTTCACCACCCCGCTGGCGGATAATGAATCCGACCACCGGGATTGCGCGTATTCGTGGTCTTCATTACGCAAGGCAGCGGCGATCGCCTCTTCTATCCCCATCGGATGGATCGAAAACAACGTTTTCGCCGAGTTCTCCTGTACTACCGTGGGGTTGCGAATACTGCCGATCAAATGCTTCCCGACCCGGACATACAACGGCGTCACCAAACCCAGCCACAAACTGGATAGATGCGGTGTTAAAACCGGAACTTTGATCATATACCGCCGCAAGCCGCGCTGGCGGGCATATTCCTGCATAATGCCTTCATACGAGACCACATCGTTGCCGCCCACTTCGATGATCTTGTTGTCCGCACCCGGCAAATCGATCGATGCGCACAAATATTCCAACAAATCGTTTACCGCAATCGGCTGCGCCTTTACCGATACCCAGCGCGGAGTAATCATCACCGGCAGGCGTTCAACCAATGACCTTACCATCTCAAACGAAATACTGCCCGAACCGATCACAATTGAGGCGCGCATTTCAATCGTTTGCACGCCGGAATTCCGCAGGATGTCTCCCACCTCCAACCGGCTTTTGAGGTGAGAAGACAGGGCTTCTTCCTTGTTGATAATCCCGCCCAGGTAAATGATCCGCGCCACGCCGCACTCGTTGGCCGCTTTGCTGAAATTTTCGGCGGCAATGCGGTCGAGTTTCTCAAAATCGCCTTCAGCCGCCATTGAATGGATGAAGTAAAAAGCGGTATGCACACCCTTCAAGGCTTTGGTTAACGATTCGTAATCCTGCGCGTCACCATGCGCCGCCTCTATGTTCTCATCGATCCGGTGTTGAAGATGTTGGGGATTGCGCGACAAGCAACGGATCCGAAATCCTTTCTCCCGCAGCCTATCCAGCATCCGGCTGCCGATGTAACCGGATGCCCCTGTAAGTGCAATCAATTCATTTGTATCTGATAATGATGCCATAATATATCCAAACGTTACATTCCAAAATTGCAATCCACGCAGGAGCAGCCCCCGTGGTTGCCTGCAATGCCTGCTCTACCTTTTCTTAAACAGATAATGAGAAACCAGCCATTCTTTCCCTTCATGATAGCCGAACATCTCGGCACAAGCCATAAAAAAAATCCGCCAGCGGTTGAACCAAATTACCTCGTTCCCTTTGCCGTAAACATCGCGCAAAATGGGCAGAACCTTCTCTTTCCGCGCGTCCAAATTCTTCAGCCAATGATTGGCGGTTTTTTTATAGTGGGAGCCTTCCAATACCCAATGGTTTTCCAACACCAAATCGTCTTGAAAGTACAGCAGCAAATCATCCGAAGGCATCATCCCGCCGGTAAAGAAATAGCGGCTCATCCAGTCTTTGTCACCGCGAATCTCAAACAAATAGGGCATATAGCGCTGGGTGAAAATGTGCACAAACAATTTGCCGTCCGGTTTCAGCCATTGCGATATCTTATGCAGCAATAACTTGTAGTTGCGCAAATGCTCGAACATCTCAATGGAGACCACCCGGTCGAAGCGGTCTTCAATCTCAAACACGTTGATGTCTTTCGTGATGATCCTGACATTGGTGAAATTCCGTTGCCGGCATTTTTCTTCAATATATTCCCGCTGCGAATTCGAGTTGGATATCGCCGCGATCCGGCTGTTGGGATATTTCTCCGCCAGCCACAGTGTCAGCGATCCCCACCCGCAGCCCAGCTCCAAGATATCCATGCCGTCCGCGAACTGCCCGCGTTCACAGTACAGGTTCAGCATATCCGCCTCGGCGTCATCTAGGGTGGCGGTGCCGCTTCGGTAAAAACAAGCGCTGTACTTTTTATGCCTGCCCAACACCAAATCAAAAAATTCGGCCGGTACTTCATAATGCTGCTCGTTCGCTTTGCCGGTTTCCACCGCCAAGGGCGAATCACGCAGTTCTTTGACAAAGCGGCTTTTCTTTGCTTGATTGGCTTCCAAACTGCCGTTGGCGTTATCCCGCAAGCGCTCGTTGACCAGCCTGCGAATGCCAAAGCGTATCCAACTGTCGGGCACCCATCCGTGTTCCGCCAAACCGATCGCGTTTCTCATAACTCTTCCTCTTTTGGAAACCAAGGGATAAACACGCTGGTGGTTTGTTGATATCGTCTATAATCATCCCCCCGGCTGGCGATGGCTTGTTTTTCCGTGTAAGGAATGCCGGTGAAGCGAAACAAAAACAGCAGCATAATCACCGGACCAGCGATGGTCAGCCACCAATACGGCCCGGGATACGCGAAAAAGATATACGCAAACCAATGCAGCCATTCAAAAAAATAATTGGGGTGCCGGGAATACTTCCACAACCCGATGCGGCAGGTTTTCCCCTTGCTCTCCGGCAATGACTTGAAGTACGCCAATTGCTTATCCGAGACCGCCTCGCCCAGGATCGAACCAATCCCGAACAATAAGCCGATAATACCGGTAATCGTGATTCCATTTGGAGCGTTCTGCATCGCGATCAGTACCGGTATCGAAAAGAGCACCGCAACCA
This sequence comes from uncultured bacterium, assembly GCA_964449065.1. GTDB lineage: Bacteria > Hinthialibacterota > Hinthialibacteria > Hinthialibacterales > Hinthialibacteraceae > CAYVAZ01. Next base: position 14,700 of record CAYVAZ010000045.1, on the reverse strand, counting down.
ACGCTTGTGCTTGGAAAAAGATGATAAAGAATATTTGAGCCTTGCTGCCATAATGGTTGCGTAGGGATTGATACCGCCCGTCTTCCGGTTTGTCACCAAGCACCCGGTTTACCCAAAGATAAAACGTCAGGCGAAAGCTCCATACTACAACAATCAATAACACAGCCCATTGCTGGATGGAATCAATCGGTTTCACAGCCGCATAAAAGATCGCCAATAAGCCAATCAACAAACTCCATCCCACATCCACAATCGTGGCGTCCTGTTTCTTCAGCTGGATCAGGTACAGTCCAACCATGACCAAAGCGCACAAAAGCCAGCCGATTCCAATCTGCATCCAAATACTCATGGCAATACCGCCTTCGGTTCCACGAACCGGTTGTCAATTTCATGGCGAATCTGTTGATGATACGCGCGGTTGACAGGATAAAACCAAATAAAACCGCACGCGATCATATAGCAAATACTGGGCGCTCCCGCGTACAGAAAACGCAGCGCGTGCAATGCGGATTCCGGCTGCTCGCCTGATGAGGTATACCCATACCAATCCAAAACCGGAAACGCCAACCCGGTACCGACCGCTGCCGACAGTTTCCGGAACAGCGCCCAAACCCCAATATATAATCCCTCCCGGCGTTTGCCGGTCTCGTACTCATCCAAATCAATCACATCCGCCTGCATCGATACCGGCAGCGTCAACATCCCGCCCGAACACAGCGCCGAAAGCGTAATCAAAATGCCATACCTGAATCCATCGCCCTCCCCCAATGGCAATACAAACAGAAATGGAATCAGGGTTGAGATCATCGAAACAATCCACACGACCCGCTTTTCGGTAAACCGGGCCAAATACAGCCAAAACGGGATACTGAAAAACGCAATGGCGATGTACAAGGCCAAAAATTGCGAACCATTCGAACTGCCCAGCACATGTTCGGTATAAAACAAAATCAGCGAAGCCGATAGATATTGCCCGAACGAAGTGAACGCGAAGGCAATCAACAGCAGCCGAAACGGCTTGTTCTGTGCCAGCACACGCCAATCCGGCTTTTTGTGTTTGGATTGCGCCGTTTCACTCACAAGATCGTGCGGTTGCAATGTCCATACCGCGAGTCCGCTGCTGATCAATAACGCCAAACAATACCAAATGGAAAGAAACGCCAGGAGAGCCGATAACTTCACATCTTCTCCATAAACATCCTGCATGACAAATGGAATCAGCGAAGCCAAAAATGTGCCGATCAAGATCCCGCTTTCCCGAATGCCCAGCAGCCGCGTTCGCTGATCGTAGTCAAAGGTAAGTTCCACCCCCAACGCTTCATACGGCACGGTAACCGCTGTCCAACATACAAAGAAAAAGAACGAACCAACGGCAAACCACATCGTTCGTTGCATCGGGGATATGGATTCGGGTGGATTCAGCAGCAGATAAAACACAATGCACAGCAGAATAGAGCCGACTGCCATCCAAGGCTTGCGCCGTCCCCAGCGGGAATGGGTATGGTCGGAAAGAGAGCCGATAACAGGGTCAATCACCGCGTCCCATACACGGGACAACAGGATCACCACACCCAATACCGTCAGGTTGATCACCGCTTCATCCGCGTACATCTTCGGAATATAAACGTAATAGGTCATTCCCATGACGGACAAAAGTATCGCTGGCAACGTGTTTGTGACGTAGTAATAAACCGGTACTTTGTCAGCCATAGGCATGAAACAATCCTAACTTGAACCCGATTTGGCGGGTTCTGGTTTCGGTTTCAAATGAATATCCATCACGGAAGCCGTTTTCTTCGCTTCCTCATAAATATAATCCGGTGTGCCGCGCAATCCCCAAACAATACCAAACCAGGAAAGCCCAACCAAAATGTAGTGGCTGACATCAATTTCCCACCAGTAAAGGCCTTGATTCACGGATGAACTGTAACGGTGGTGGTTGTTGTGCCATCCTTCACCAAGCGTGAACAGCGCGACAAGCCAGTTGTTTTTGCTTTCATCCTTGCTTTCAAAGCGCTGCCGGCCAAAAATATGGCAAACGGAATTGACGCAAAACGTGCCGTGATACAACAGCACCGTGCTGATAAAAAACCCCCATACCAATACCTGAAAACCACTGGTCCCTAGGAAAGGGGCAAAAATACGCAGCAATTCTCCCAACCCAAACATCCCCACGGCATAGATGACGGGTGGATAGTAATAATATGTATTTAAGATTTTTAGCTCCGGGTATTTGGCGAAATCCGAGATCCGTTTGTAATTCGTTTGCCGCTGTTCCGGGGTCATAATCCACGCGAAGTGCGACCACAAAAATCCCTTCAGCCCCGGTGAATGATAGTCCGGATGCTGGTCGGAAAAACGGTGATGATGCCGGTGATTGGCGGCCCACCACAACGGCCCTTTTTGCCCCGCGGTCGTTCCGAAAAACGCCATCACAAATTGAAACCAGCGGCTGGTGCGGAACGAACGGTGTGAAAAATAACGGTGAAACCCCGCCGTGATCATAAACATGCGAAAGAAATACGAAAACAAACAAATGGCAAACGCCGTCCAACTAAACCCGGCCCAAAACACCAAAATACACGCTAAATGAATACCAATAAAACCGGAATGGTGAAGAAGTTCCAACCGTTTCCAATTCACCTCATACGCAGAATCTTGCATACCTAGCTCCTCATGGTTACCTCATTGTTTTCTAGTGACGGATTCTTTTGACGGGTGAGAACCAATTGCAGATTATTCAAATACCGCGCGGCAAATGCCGCCTCGCAGTAGGCGAAATAATAGTTCCACGTGCGCACAAAGCGTTCGTCCATTCCCAACAACTCTATCGCTTGCTGGTTGTGGTTCAACCGTTCACGCCAAATACGCAAGGTTTTCGCGTAATGTTCGCCGATGTTTTCGAGGTGCTCAACGATAAGAGTTGACCGCTCTGTCATCGCTTCGCACAGAGCCGTCAATGAAGGCACAACCGCTCCCGGAAATATATACTGCTGAATCCAGTCACTGCGTTTCCGGTAAGCATCATACCGTTGATCAGGGATGGTGATGGCTTGCAGCGCAATGATGCCGTTTGGCTTTAACGCGCGGTCGCAGGCCGCAAAAAATGTCCCCAGGTATTCATGCCCAACCGCCTCGATCATCTCGATAGAAACGATCTTGTCGTATTGCCCCTGGATGTTCCGGTAATCACACAGACGAACATGAATGCGGCTACCTAACCCCGCATGTTGAATCCGTTCGGAGGCAAGTTTATATTGTTCTTCCGAAACCGTAATGGTTGTAACACGGCAGCCGGTCGTTTTCGCCATCTCCATCGCCATGCCGCCCCACCCGCCGCCGATTTCCAACACATGGTCTTCCGCTTGAATTCTCGCTTTCTCGATCAACCTCCGCATCTTGTTCTTCTGCGCGGTCTCCAAATCATCGTCCGGTGACTCGAAATAGGCGGAGGAATAACTCATCGACGGGTCCAGAATCCGTCGGTAAAATTCATTGCCGATGTCATAGTGATCATGAATATTCTTGCGGCTGCCGGATGGCGTATTTTTATTGAACCAATGCTTGATTCTGTATCGATTCCGGCCCCAAATCCCGCTGCCCAATGCCGCTTTTTCCATGGATGGCTTGTTATGGATCAAAAAGGAAATGAATCCGGCCAGATCCTGGGTATCCCAATCGCCGTCTACATACGATTCTCCCAAACCGATATCCCCGCTCTTTAAGATCTTTGAAAAGAAACGGTAATCATTGATTTTCATATTGACGGTCGGTGTAGAATCCTGTGTGCCGAACCAAAGTGTTGTCTGATCAGGCAGCTTCATTTGCAGAGACCCGTGCCCGATATTCTGCAACAATCCGGCCAACGTTTTTTTCGCGAGATTCTCAAAAAAATTCGGTTTGGCAACCCGAATGGTCATCTCACTGGTTGGATGCGGCTTCGAATACACCGGCAGATGCTTTTGATAGTGTAACATAGCGGCTTCCTTTAAAATTCTCGGCATGCTGAACCACGCCGTTAGGGGATAACGAAGAATGGTCTTCCATAAATTGCTTGAAGTGAGTGGAACGCAGCGGCCCGATAGCCGGGTGTAAAACACCGGACGCTGCTCTCGAAGAATATTGATGCGTACTTCCAATGCTCCATTCACATTGCCGAAGTAAAAATCATAATCGCCCCGCATATCATTGAATGGTGACACATGAAACGACTTGGGCCGGGTATAGCGGCGCAGCTGATTTTCCTGAAGTTGACCTTCCCCCTCCAGAACATAAACATGCCGTTCCTGAAAGGTGTTGTTCACTTCCGCCACAATGCAGGCGATACCGCCATCCTGCTTATAGCAATAATAAAAGCTGACTGGATTGAACACATAATGAAAATACCGCGCGGTCGTTACCAACTCAATCCGGTGAATAGCGCTGCCGCAGTTGTATTGATCCAGATAGCGCTGCAATTTTTCCCGAATCGGTTCTTCGCCCTCATGCAAATAATCCCTGTCGTGAATCGCCACCGGGGCAAAGCGGTTGTAACCGAACCACGCAACGTCACGATCCAGTTGGTTCAATTCATCCAAGTCGAACGCGTACATATAAAGAGGGTATTGAAACCGATGCTGCACCGGTTCCATCCGCGCGTGCATCACATGGCCCGTATAAATTCTTGACTTCATAAATCCATCCCCATCGCCTTGGCTGCCTCCACGCCGGATTTCACCGCGTCTTCATGAAATCCATACCCAAAATAACTGCCGCAATAATACGTATTCTGTTTTCCATACATCGTTTTCATTCTGCGTTGCGTTTTCACAGCCTCTTCTGTAAAGAGGGGATGCGTGTATTGCATTTCCCGAATGATACATTCCGGCTTGATCTGCTGTTTCCGGTTCAGAGTGACGAAGTATTGATTTGTTGTGTGGAACCCCTGCAAGCGGTTCATGTGATAGGTAACCGAAAGCGGCTGTTTCCCCGCGGCCCCTTGTTCACGCGTATAGTTCCACGAGGCCCATGCACGCTTGTTGGGCGGCATGACCGTCTCATCCGTATGCAAGACGGTATGATTTTCATTGTATTGCCACGTAGAAAACACCGATCGTTCTTCATCGCTTGGGTTGGCTAACAGCGGCAGCACCTGGTCGGCATGAACGGCGATCACCACTCGGTCATACGTCTTTGGTTCTTGGTTGTGAAAATGAATTGTGACATCATCCTCTCCACGTTCTACAGCCCGTATTTGCGCGTTCGTTTCAACAACTCCCTGAAAGGCATTCAAAAACGCTTTTACATACGAATGGCTGCCCCCCACAACCGTCTGCCACTGCGGACGGTCCGCCACCGTCAACAAGCCATGATTCTCAAAAAACCGCAAAAACGTCTCCGCTGGAAACGCGAACATCTCCTCCGCCGGTGTCGACCAAATCGCCGCCCCCATTGGAATCAAATACTGATCGCGAAATGCGTCCGAAAACCGGAACGCCTTAACATACTCTCCCAACAGAACGCCCTCTGTCCTGCCCTCGCGCAAGTCCTGCAACGCCGCTTTGTTAAACCGAAAAATATCCCGTATCATTTCCCAATGTGACCTCTTGAACAGATTCCTCCGCCTTGCGAACAACCCCGATATCCCCCTGCCGGAATACTGCATGCCGGTCCGTTCGCAATAAAAACCAAATGACATATCACTATTGCGGTACGGCACCTTGAGCTGGGCTAGAAACTGGTGAAGGGTAGGGTAGGTCCGGTCGTTCATCACAATAAATCCTGTATCGACCGCTGTTCCTCTGTCCTCTCCCTCTTCGATAATGATAGTGTGGGTATGCCCGCCGACATAATCGTTTCTCTCAAACATAGTGACCCTGTTTTTCCGCTGTAAGATGTGGGCGGCAGTAATCCCGGCGGCTCCCCCACCAATGATCGCGATTTCCATAATACGATATTCTTTTCCGTTTCAACATTTCCAGATAATTTTAAATGAATGAATTTACGTTCATTATATAGGGGTAATGTACCCATTTCCAAAAAATAGTCAACACAAATCAGCCAAAATTTATCTAAATAACAAGTGAAATGAACGAAATTGCGTTCTTTTTACTTGCATAACACTTTTTTATGAGTATAGTTGAAATTGAATAAGGATTATCCTGTATTTCGAAACAGGATACTCTGATCCAAACGAAACCGGAAAGGGAAGCAAAGTTGAGTACGTTTTTGTCGCCCAAAGAATTAGCACTGGTCATCGAGGCGAGCGAATCCACCATCAAGCGCTGGGTAGACAAAGGCAAACTCCACGCCGAAGTCACCGATGGCGGCCACCGCAAAATTGCCGTGGAAGAAGCCATTCGCTTTATCCGGCAACATCAAGAAACCGTGCTGCGGGCGGATTTGCTGGGCTTTCCCGATGCCAACGCGCTGGAAGAAGACCCCGGCCCACCCACAATCGATACGGATAAGTTTTATCAGTTTTTGATAAATGGCGACGCCCAAAAAGCCCGCGGCTATTTGGTTAAATTATACCTGCAAGGATTTTCCATCTCCGAAATTTGCGACACCGTTGTCTCCGGCAGCATGAACCGCATCGGCGAACATTGGAAACAAGAACAAATCGGCATTTGCTTGGAACATCACGCCACGGACATCTGCATTCAAGCGGTCAACGCGCTTCGGATGATCTTTCAACCGCGCCATGACTTACCCATCGCGTTGGGAGGGGCTCCCGAAGGCGATCCTTACTTTATCCCCTCACTTTGTATTTCTACCGTCATGATGTCGGAAGGATACCAAAGCATTAATTTAGGCCCCAATACACCGGTTGATTCCTTTCTGCGAGCGGTGGATCAATACCATCCCTCTATCGTATGGATTAGCTTTACCTCCCAAGAACGCCCCCGCCATTTAACCAAACAAATCGAAACACTCACAAAAACGCTTTCCCAAAAAAACGTCCAAGTTCTCGTAGGCGGCCGCGAAAGTCAAAAACACCGCCATCTCGAACGACACAACGTATTCTTCGGAACCGGCATGGCGGAAATGGCAGCCTTCGTCCGGGGGCTCCGTCACATCTACTCCAACCCCGTCG
>CAYVAZ010000045.1:0-7525 GCA_964449065.1 uncultured bacterium | reverse complement strand
TTTAGGTGAATTCATGATCTCCCTCAACAACGCCCGCCTGCTTTTGGGCGGCAAAGAAATCTTCAATAATTTAAACTGGCGTATCGATACCACTCAGCGAACCGGTCTGGTCGGCGCCAACGGCTCCGGCAAAACCTCATTGCTGCGTGTATTAACCGGCGAACACGAATTGGATGAAGGCACAGTCGAAACATCCAAAAACCTGCACCTCGGCTACCTGCCGCAAGACAGCGCCGAAGCCCCGCAAGGAACCGTACGCGAATGGCTCTGGGATGCCTTTCAACCCTTGAACCGAATGGAAGACGAAATGGCCCGCCTGCTGCATGAAATAGAACGGTTGGAGGAACATTCCGACGCGCACAAAAAGTCATTGGAACGCTATGGCGGCTTGCAGGATGAATTTACCGCCCGCGGAGGCTATCAACGCGAATCCGATGCCAAAAAAGTGATGCTCGGGCTGGGGTTCAAACACGAAGACTGGGAACGGCCGGTCTCCGAATTCAGCGGCGGCTGGCGTATGCGTGTGCTGCTCGCCCGCCTGCTTTTACAACGCCCCGATATCTATCTTCTCGACGAACCCACCAACCACCTCGACCCCGATTCCCTCGCTTGGCTGGAGGATTATCTCAAATCCTCCGATTCCGGCATGGTGGTCGTCAGCCACGACCGCTACTTTCTGGACCGCATCGTAACCAACATCGCCGAAATCGACCGCAAAAAATTCCGCACCTTTTTCGGCAACTATTCCGCTTACAAAAAGTACAAAGAAGAAGAAAAAGAGCAACTCATCGCCATCCGCAAAAACCAGGAAAAAGAAATCGCGCATTTACAGTCCTTCGTCGACCGCTTCCGCGCCAAAAGCACCAAAGCCACACAAGCACAATCGCGCATCAAGCAAATCGAAAAAATCGATCTGGTCGAAATCCAAGACGAAGCCGCCACGATCAACATCCCCATGCCCGAAACGCCCCGCAGCGGCAAAGAAGTTCTCGCCATCGAAAAGGTCACTCACCGCTACGGCAATCTCACCGCCATCCGCGACATCAACGCGGCCATCTACCGTGGAGACCGTATCGCCGTATGGGGCGCCAACGGCGCCGGTAAAAGCACGCTGCTCTCCATCATGGCCAAGGTACGCGAACCCTCTGAAGGAACCGTCACCTGGGGATACAACACCCATATCTCCTACTTCTCACAGCAGCACGCCGAACTGCAAGAATCCACCAACAGCGTGTTGGAAGAACTCGCCAATTCCGCCCCCGCGGAAATGCAAACCCAACTGCGCAATGTTTTAGGAGCCTTCTTGTTCAAAGGCGATGACGTCATGAAACCGGTTAAGGTTCTCAGCGGTGGTGAAAAAAGCCGCCTTGCCCTCGCCAAACTCTTGGTTCATCCCTGCAACGTTATGATGATGGATGAGCCCCTCAACCACTTGGATATCTCCACCGTCGAAACCCTCGAAAACACCCTGCACAAGTTCCCCGGCACCTTGATCTTCGTCTCCCACGACCGCCTCTTTGCCGAACGCCTCGCTCAGCAGGTGTGGGAACTGCAAGCCGGACACATGCGCCTCTTTCATGGCTCATTTAAAGAATATTGGGATCGGAAAACCGCCGAACGCCAAACGCGGGAAGCAAAACTGACCGCCCAAGCCAAACAAGATGCATCCATCAGCCGCGAAGACCGGAAAGAACAAAAACGCCGCGAAGCCAAAGAACGTAATCAACGCTCCAAAATCAAAAAAGAAATCGAACAACGCCACGCATCACTCGAAGAGCAAATCAATGATATCGAAGACGAAATGAAACAACTCGAAACCCAAATGGTGGATGAGCAGGTCTTAAAAGACCCCGCCAAAATCAGCGAAGTCACCAAACGCTACAAACATATCCAATCCCAAAAAGAAAGCCTCTACATCGAATGGGAAGACGTGATTGAATCATTAGAAAACATTTCCTAGAGTGGTTCAAAATTGAATCGCCGAAAAGCACCGGCTGGAAGCCGACGCTCCCCTTTGATATTTATTTCGAAACACATCGATTCTAACAAACCGCTTTGCATGTGGGGATTCATCTTTTATAATGCGATCCAGCAAGTTAAATGTGTATTGTCTTGCAGGATATTGCAGAGTGAGGATACTATCGTGATTATCACCATGAGCCTGGATGCCACCCAGGAAGACATTGAAAATGTCGAATCGATTATCGAAGAGGCAGGATATTCTGTCCATCCCATTCAGGGGTCCACATTGACCGTGTTGGCCGCTGTTGGAGATGAACGGGGCAAAGACGGTCTTTCGGAACGGATCAACTCGCAAAAAGGCGTCAGCAAAGTTGAATTTATTTTGCCGCCTTACAAATTGGTGTGCCGCGAAGTCCGCAAGGGGTTGCATCGCCCCGATTCGGTCATCGACATCAACTTCAAGTGGAAAGAGGGCCAAGAAACCGTCAGCATCGGCGGGGATGAAATGATCATGATGGCGGGGCCTTGTTCGGTTGAAACCCGCGAGCAGATTATGGAATCGGCCCGCATCGCGAAAGCGCATGGCGCAAAAATTCTCCGCGGCGGGGCGTTTAAACCGCGCACTTCCCCCTATAGTTTTCAGGGACTGGAAGAAGAAGGCCTAAAGTTGCTGGCGGAAGCCCGCGAAGAATATGGCCTGGCAATCGTCACCGAATTAATGGATGCCCACCACCTCCGATTGGTGGAAAAATATTCCGATATCATCCAAATCGGCGCACGGAACATGCAGAACTTCACCTTGCTGAAATCATTGGGCGATACCGATAAACCGATTGTGTTAAAACGCGGCATGGCCTCCACCATAGTCGAGTGGCTGATGTCGGCAGAGTACATTGCGGCCTGCGGCAACAGCAAGGTAATTTTGTGCGAACGCGGTATCCGCACGTTTGAAGATGAATACCGCAATACGCTGGATTTAAACGCGGTCCCGGCGCTAAAAAAACTCACGCACCTGCCGGTGATCGTGGATCCCAGCCATGGAACAGGGCGCGCGGATATGATCATCCCGATGAGTTTGGCCGCGGTGGCCTGCGGCTGCCACGGCTTGATCGTCGAAGTTCACCCGGAACCCGCGAAAGCGATATCCGACGGGAAGCAATCGTTGGATGAACAAGGATTTCAAAGTTTGATGGAGAGGTTAATTCCAATCGCCATGTCATCGGGAATGAAAACGCCGTGGGCGGAAACCGCGCAAATACTCTAGTATTGTGTCAATTTAAAAAGGACGGCTGGCGATCCGTTGTTTCCCCCCTTGTATAAGGGGGGAGAGCCGTAGGCTCCGGGGGATTTTGCGTTGTTGAAAGCGTGCTTCAGTCCCCACTGCTCCCCTTAATCAAAGGGGGGATAAAGGCAAGGCTACTATCTATTCATGTGTGACGATGGATTCGTTTGTGAAACAAAGATAAGAGACGATCATGACAGGACCACCGGTATTTTTGGATTACAACTCCACCACGCCGGTGCATCCACAAGTTATTGAGGCCATGCAGCCGTATTGGAGCAGTATCTTCGGCAATCCCTCCAGCCGCCATCAAGCCGGGCAAGCCGCCTGGAGAGCGCTGGAAACCGCTCGAACCCAAATCGCCGATTTAACGCAAAGCCACCCGGACGATGTTGTATTTACCAGCGGGGCGACGGAATCCAACTTTTTGGCCCTTCAAGGACGGTTTGAGTATCTGTGTGAGTGCGGTTGCAAGCCGGATTCAATTCGGGCGGCTGTCAGCGCGGTAGAGCATCCCTGTGTCATGGCTTGTACCAAGAAGTTGTGGCTGCTGGGTGCGCGTGTGGATTTTATCCCGGTCGATTCTCATGGCGTGGTGGATTTATCCTTTCTGGAACAACACGGGCCGTATGATATTATTGCTATAATGACAGCAAATCACGAAACCGGATCAATCCAGCCGGTTGCGGAAGCGGCGCGGATTGTGAACGAAAAAAAATCATCTACGTTTTTTCATACCGATGCCGCCCAATGGGCCGGACGGATTGAGATGAATTTTCCAGAAAATATCATTTCGTCTATTTCGTTATCGGCGCATAAATTTTATGGGCCGAAAGGGATCGGGGCGTTAATTTTGCGCGGCGGAAATGAAATCAATCCCTTGTTTAAAGGATCGCAAGAAGCGGGGTTTCGTGCCGGTACCGTAAACGCAGCCGGTGCGGTTGGTATGGGGAAAGCGGCGGAATTGATGGCAAAAGACCGGGATTCATGGAACGATTATGTGAAACGGCTTCGGGGTAGGCTTTCGAACATCCTATCCAATCTGAGTTTAGAGATTGTTCAAACCGTTCCGGACTCTTTAAGTTTACCGCAAACCTTGCATGTACGTTTTGTGGGGATGAAGGGCGAACGGGTTGCGGATGCCTTGGACCGTATGGGATTGTGCTGCTCGCCCGGCCCGGCCTGTGCATCGGGGGCTTCAGAAGCATCACCCGTGCTGATGGCAATGGGGCTTAATGAACGTCAGGCATGGGAAGGTGTTCGGTTTAGTTTGGGAAAAATGACAACGGAAGAAGAAATTGAGAAGGCAGGGCAAATTCTTCAAGAATATGCCTTGCGTGTTGGAAATTGAACAGGATAATGATTTATGTGACGTTTATCACAGTCCTTGAACAAATTGCTAACCCAAGAGATAATAGTTGTTCCGTTCTTATACAGGTTCTTCACGTAATTGATAAAAAGAACGTATAAGAACAACGTTTTCCATACAACAAAGGAAGCCTATGTCCGGTGGAATTTTACTGTATCCAGGCAGTTTTGATCCGGTAACCAACGGGCATCTGGATCTGTTAGACCGTGGTTTGCGGATGTTTGACCGTGTGATTATGGCTGTAGTCGCAAATCCGGGAAAGAAGCCTCTATTTCCAATCGAAGAGCGGCTGGAACTGTTGCAAGAAACAGCCGGCAAGGTAAGCGGCCGGGTACAAATAGAATCGTTTGAAGGATTGTTGGTCGATTATTATCGCCAAAAAAACGCGACGGCGGTATTGCGGGGATTGCGTGCGGTTTCCGATTTTGAGTATGAATTTGAGATGGCGCTGACCAACCGCAGGCTGCATGATGAATTTGATACAATTTTTTTGACGCCGGCAGAAGAATATTTTTTTCTGCGTTCCAGCACGGTCAAAGAAGTCGCGCGTTACAATGGGGATATCAGTTCATTTGTTCCCCCGTGTGTGGAACGTAAGGTGAAAGAAAAATTCCAACTGAAGTAGAAATGTAACGTTTATAGAAAAGTAAAGTTTACCGAATCGATACATTTGAACGAGGTGCAGAATGGCTCATCCCAAACGAAGAAAGTCGCATTCCCGCAGCGGCATGAAGCAGGCACACCATGCGGTGAAAACGAAATCGCTGGTAGAGTGCACGAACTGCCGCGGGGTAAAGATGCCTCACCGCGTCTGCCCGCATTGCGGATACTACAACGATAAATTTGTAGGCGAGTAATCAAATTGGCAGGGACCTATGGCTTACCGTATTGCAGTTGATGGAATGGGGGGGGACCGCGCTCCACAAGATGTGATGGAAGGGGTTCGGTTATTTCGCCAGGAGGATCGTGACACGGAGATTTTGCTGGTCGGCCAGCAGGATGTATTGGAACCCCTATGCAAGGATGTTCCTGTAGATATTATCCATGCACCCTCCGTCGTCACCATGCATGACTCACCTTCCAATGCGTTGAAAAACCGCAAAGATTCTTCGATAGCTGTCGCCATGCAATTGGTTAAAGAAGATCGTGCTGATGCCGTGATTTCCATGGGAAATTCCGGCGCGACCGTCGCCTTTGCCATGTATATATTGGGACGCATCAAAAACGTGTCCCGCGCCGGAATTGTGTGCCCCATGCCGCACCTTAGCGGGGAAACATTATTGTTGGATGCCGGCGCAACGGTCGATTGCAAACCGGAACATTTGCTGCAATTTGGGATATTAGGCTCGGTCTACAGCCGCACCGTATTCGGCCATGAGAATCCCCGCGTTGGTTTGCTATCCATCGGTGAAGAAAAAAGCAAAGGCAATGAGCTGACCATAGCCGCCTATAAATTGTTGGAAGAAGCCCCCATTCACTTCATCGGCAATATTGAAGGGGTCGATATCATGCGCGACGCGGCTGATGTGGTGGTCTGCGACGGCTTTATCGGCAATGTGATTTTAAAATTCGGTGAAGGACTCAGCGCGATGTTCGCCCAAACCTTACAAGATGAAACCGAGCATGTGTTGGGGCATGATGAAAACATAAAACACGGCGGCCAACTGTTGCGTGAAACCATGGCGCGGGTCGATTACACCCGCTATGGCGGCGCGGCTTTATTGGGCGTACAAGGGCACTGTCTCATCGGTCATGGACGATCCGGATCAAGGGCCATCGCGAATGGAATTAAATCCGCGCGAAACCAGGCACAACTGTGCCGTATCGATGAAATGATGCAACTACTCGAAGCCACATCGGCTCCGGTATAATAGGAGGTGGATGTGGTTCGTGCAAGAATAGTCGCAACGGGAATGTCGGTTCCTGAAACCGTGTTGACCAACCATGATTTGGAGAAAATGGTCGATACATCCGATGAATGGATCAAAGAACGGACCGGCATGTCAGAACGCCACATTGCCGATGAACACACCGCCGCATCCGATCTCGCCTTACTCGCCTCGCGGCAAGCTCTCGATACCGCCGGTCTTCATGCCGAACAACTGGATGCCATTTTGGTGGCCACCATCACGCCAGATTATCCCTTTCCGGCTACCGCTTGTTTATTGCAGGATAAACTGGGAGCGCCGCATACGTTGGCGTTTGATTTATCGGCCGCTTGTACCGGTTTTTTGTACGGGCTCTCGGTCGCGCAGGCCTATATCGAATCGGGCCGGTTCAAGAATGTGTTGTTGGTGGGGGTGGATGTATTGAGTAAGGTTGTGGATTGGGATGACCGCAACACCTGCGTGTTGTTTGGCGACGGGGCCGGCGCCGCGGTTTTGCAGCCGGCAGAAACGGGCGGTATTTATGAAACCATACTCGGTTCAGACGGCTCATCCGCGGAATTGTTGTATCAAAAACATGGCGGCTCCAAGCATCCGATCAATGAGAAGGCTGTACAAGAGAAATCACATTGCTTGTATATGAACGGCCGCAACATCTATAAATTGGCCGTGAAGGTGATGAGCCAATCCTGTTTGGATGTGTTGGCAAAATGCGGCCGGGATATCAGTGAAGTGAAGTGGGTGATCCCCCATCAGGCGAATATCCGGATTATTGAAGCAGTGGCCGACCGGCTAAAGTTATCGATGGAGAAGGTATTTGTGAATGTGCATAAATATGCCAATACCTCCGCGGCAACGATTCCGATGGCGCTGCACGAAGCGGTAATGGAAGACAAGGTGATGCCAGGGGATATGTTGTTGTTTGTTTCATTCGGGGGCGGGTTAACGTGGGGAGCCACGTTGTTAGAGTATTAACTCATGTTACGCAAAATTCTATACGGTAGGTATTGTTGCGAGATTTAAATC
>CAYVAZ010000044.1:0-21829 GCA_964449065.1 uncultured bacterium | reverse complement strand
GGGGGGGAACAACGGATAGCCAGCCGTCATTTTTTGATTGACAGACTACTAGAAAGACGGTATCCAATAGGCTGCTACCGTTCCCAGTTGTCCGGCGACCATGATTAGATACATGTGTTTCCAGGAAACGTGATTGGCTTCGGTAGCAAGTTCAGACGGTTTGCGGACAATGAGATAGGCTACATACGCCCCCCACAGACATAATATGATTGAGAGAGTGATCATGACCAATCGGTTGGCTTCCAACCACCCTATAATTGACGCGTAAAGTAAAAGCAAAAAGGGCAGCACAAAAAAAGGCGAAATCATCCACGCGCTTTTTACAATACCAAAGCGCACCGGCAAGGTGAAGCATCCGCCCGCGCGGTCACCTTCGATATCGGCGAAATCTTTCGTCGTGGCGGCGCCCAAGACATACAACCCAAAGACTGCCCCGATAATCCATATTTCAAAATCCCACACACTGCGGACGATGGTCCAGCCGGCAACAACCAGCAGGCAGCCGCGGGGAATGGCGATGGTGAGATTGGCCAGCCACCAGGACTGTTTGGTGCGGAACGGCGGACCGGAATAGGAGTATGTAATCAAGGCGGTCAATAGGACGATCCAAAAGAACTGCCGGTTCACCAGATAGGCCGCAATGATGGAAAGGATGTAACACACAACACAAAGAATCATCGCGTTGGTGACCGGTACCCTTCCCGAAGGTAAAGGACGGTTGGGCTTGTTGATGCGGTCGATTGCGAGATCGTAGTATTGGTTGACGATGTTGGATGCGGCGTTTAAGGCTGCCGCCGAGAACGCGCCCAGCAGAATCAGAGGCAACGCTTCAAGCAGGGTCAGTTCGGTTTGGCCTTTAAACCCGGCGAAGGCAAACGCGATCATGCCGATGGCGGGTGCAAGCAGGGTAAACGGACGGCAAAGTTCCCAATAGTCTTTCATGCGGATTTCCTTTTTGCAGTGCTAGTTTGTATTGGATAGACCGGGATTGGCGGTGACACTTGTTACGGGAGAGCCGGTTTTCATGTATTGTGGTGGTTCCACTTCGAAATAGTTCAAAATCACCGGTGCAATGTTTTTAATCGACTTGTCTACTGGCGTTTCCAGATTCCAGCTCGCAATCATTAGACCCTTTCGCGGCTGGTTGTAGGGAACTTCAGAGGGAAATTGAATATCGCGAATCATGGCTTCAACCGGTTCTGCAATCCCATGCGTACTTATAAAAGAAAAGGTATAAGAAGGATGCAGACGCATTTTAAGATCGGGTTCTTGGTTAGGTTCGATTGGATTGTCCGCTTGTGATCGATACACAAACTGAACGACCGGTTCACCCATGTTAATCCAGCGGTGGTCCGTCCAATCTTGCAGGGATTGCTGTATTTCCCGAGCCAGCATTTCATATTGAAACCGGTTGACCGAACCGTTGGGTTCTCTGCCATCGAGATTGATGAAGATGTTGCCTTTGCCGAGCGAATAGGCTTTGGTTTGGGACCAATTGACGGCATTGCGGTAACTTTGAAGCGTGTTGGTTGCGATTGCGGATGGTTGACTATCGCCGTTGAAGGTGAGGTAACCGTTTTTCCAAAGCCAGGTGTTTAGATTGACTTGATAGCGGGCTTGGGGGATTCCGTGCGTGGAGACAAGCAGGAACTGCAATTCTTCCCGTTCGGCGGCAGTCTGGATCTCTTTTATGAGAGCGTTTAATTCAATGTAGATGGTTTTGATTTTTTGAACATCCGCTTTGGAGCGTTCGATATCATGCAGGGGATGCTCTACATCGAAGCCGGGATAGAGTCTTTGATTCATGCGCAAAACCGAATGCCAAACGGCGACGATGCAGTGTTCATTTGCTTCTTGCAGCGCGTTTAGGATCTCATTTTTTCGAACGACGGTCTCTTCTGTAAACGATAATAAAGTTGGATTGATATCCGCTTTGACTTTTTGATCAAGAATTAAAGAGGGGATGCGCTTTGCTTCTAACCAATTCCAAAAGCATTGGTCTGTATTCACGGGCAGGGTTGATAATGATTCAGGGAACAGAGTGTGTTCTGCAGGTGTATTTGTTTTAAAGAAGGTATTCTTTAATGATTGCATTTGATCAAGAAAGGATGAAACCGGTTTGCCGGTGGCGAAGCTGCTCCATTCCGCTTCCAAATCGGCGGATGAATGGAATTGGATTTCTTGCCATGAGCCTTGGTTGATGAGTTGTTGAATTTGAGGCAGTTCGTCAATCCAATTGGTGAGTAAATCATTATCGAGCCCTGGGATGAAGAGAACGATGAGTGTTTTATCTGTAGCTGACATATAGGGAATGGATATGTCCGGCATGGAAACATTCATTCCCGAAAGTTTGGGGGGATTGTGGTAGATCCAATATCCGCCGTAAGCGATGGCTGCGATTACAATAATCCATAACCAGGGGATCCCCCCTTTTTTTGCGCGTTTCTGTATTTGTCCCGTATCCCGAAGTTTCATTTTTTTTACCGTTGGTGTTTGATCTAAAATAAATTTCGAACAGAATGGTTGACAATAATTTTGAGTCGCTGCGTCTATGAACCCTCATCCCATCCCTCTTCTAGGGGGCGAGGGCGATAAATATAGCGAATGATAAAGATTCTGCGTCTACCTTAGTTAATGCGTAACATCAGTTATTTATTGTGGTTCTACCAAAGCCGGTAAAATTTCTCCCGCATTGCCTCTTAGGGCGATATCCACACCATAGAGTTCGGTTTCGGAGGGATTGATTTCGATCAGCGTACCCCTGGCACCTCGCGCCCGGTTGGCCCATTCGGGAATATAGTCGAAGATGGCCCCGGTACCGATCACCATGACGACATCCATCTCCCCCTGCGACAAGAAGCGCTCTGTTTCCGCGATCACGTCTTCGCGGATCCTTTCGCCGAACCAGACCACATTCGGGCGCTCCAACGCTCCGCAGATTTTGCAGCGCGGAGGCAGGTCTTCCATCGGCGCGGTGCGGTCGTGGCGCACGGTTCCCTCTTGGGTACATTTTAGTTCCCAAATGCTGCCGTGAATATGGCCGACGCGTTTGGAGCCGGCCTGTTCGTGCAAATCTTCGACATTTTGGGTGAGGAGATAGAACGCATCTTTCTGTTGTTCCAACTTTGCCAGGCTGTAGTGGGCGGGATTGGGTTTGATATCCTGCAATTGGAGGCGGCGGGAATCATACCATTCCCAGACAAACTTCGGGTCGCGGTCAAACGCTTGCCGGGTCGCGACCTGTTCGGGGTTTATGTTTTTCCAATGCCCGGCGGCATCGCGGAAGGTGGGGACACCGCTTTCGGCCGAGATGCCCGCGCCGGTTAGAACAAACACACGTTTGGCGTTGTGGACAAGTTCTTTGGCTTTTTGAATTTTGTAAAGTAGATTGGTTTGATCAGCCACCGGCCCCACCTGTGATCGTCAAAATGATAATGGCTAAGCTACCGCCCAGCGTGGTGTTAAGCAAGTTCATCCATTCATTGCTAATTTCGACACCTTCTTCCGTCCACCGGCTGCCGATGTAGGATTCCAGAAAACTGCCGCCCCAGGCCCCTAGCGCAACAGCGGGGATGCCGTTGAGGGGAATCACGGTAAAGGCAAATGCCACGATGGCATAGATGAGAGAAGCCCCCATACCAAACAGGGTGCCTTCCATGGAAATGGCCCCGACTGTGCCGGGTTTTACGGCCCGGAAAGTCGTTGGGAGAAAGGGGGTTTTGCCGTAGAGTTGTCCCAGTTCTGTGGCGACGGTATCCGCAAGGGCGGTGGCGAAGGCGGCGGTAAAGAAAATCTGGAAGAGGATATCCATCCCTTCGGTGAAGCCAAAACCGATTACAGCGAGTATGGATGCGAGACAGTTGGCGAGGGCGTGTTTGGCATCGCGTTTGCCTTCGCTTTCTTGGGCGACGCCCATGTAATCTTTTTCGTGATACCCCAGGCGGGTAGCGGCGGTTGCGATGATAAAAAAGAGAATCAAGAGCAGGTACCAGAAAAGGCCGCCCACGCCCCAGATGACCATACCGATGATGCCGCCGCCGAGGGCACCGGTTTTGGACACCAATCCGAAACACCAGGCGATAGAGGCGATGATGAGGTTTGACCCAAAGGCGGTGAGCAGAGTCATCCAACCTATATTGGGCAAAGCGGGGGATAGATCAATACCCCATAAGGCAGTGAGCGCGGCCGCGGCTGCCAGAGAGACCACGATGTTGTCATCCCAGGGTAAGGGCAATGTTTCAAATAACGCGGCCAATAAAGAAGCGCCAAAGGCCGCAAGCAGGAGATGTCCCCAGGTGGGGAAGGGGCCGATGAACGCCATGATTAGAAATGCGCCGATGGTGCCAAACACGAGAAAGCCTAAGAAGCCGCCAAGTGACTTATCCGGATTCCATGGAATGTTCGCGACCGGATTCCATTTGCCGATGATGGTTGAAAAGCCGTCACCGAAGGAAAGAATGGCCCACGCGCCACCGGCCAGAATCAGTTGGTCGGAAAAGATGAGAATCAACAAGGCAACCACTAACGGATAGACGGAAATCCCTTGCAGCAGATGTTCGCGTTCGCGAAAAACCCGCGGGGCATACTTGGGCAAAATCAGCACATTGTGCACGAAGGCAAGCATCGCCACCATAAAGGCCCAAGGCGCGCTTAAAAAACGCAGCAGCAAAGCGAAGACGACAACGCTTATGTGGAGCAATTGCCTTTTGATTTCGGGCTGAATGTTCATGATAAGGATAGTGTAAAGGAGAGTGGATGATTTGAAAGAAGGACTGTCATTCTTGCATAAAATTCTTCCCTCTACAGGACCGGTGGTATCGATACAATTAAGAGAGGTATTGAGCCGTGCCGCGGTGCAGCCGCACGAAATGAATTCTGAGCGTTTTGGGTTAACGGGGATTCGTACGTACCATGGGGCAGCATTCGCTTCGGTCACTCTGCCCCCAATTCTATTAACTTTAAAATGATAGGGAAAAGTGGATGAGGGCATGTTGCAGCGTGTCTATACGGCTGCCCCTTTAAACTTTTTACACCCAAGCAACCTTGAATTGCTCTCATAAACTATAAAATAGCCTATTAGTCTATCAACAATGAAATTGTGGTAAGTGCATACCCCCCTTGTTAAGGGGGGTGAAGGGGGGATCGAAGCACGCTTCCAACGACGCAAAATCCCCCGGAGCCTCCGGCTGAAACCACTTATTTCATTTGGATGGGTAAGTTTTCACCCATCATAACAGCCTTGATGAACTACTATGCCCGATACTTCCATCACTGCCTATTGTATTATCTTCGCCGTCGGCCTGTTTGCCGGTGTGGTCAACACCCTTGCCGGTGGAGGCTCCCTACTCACGTTACCCGTCATGATTTTCCTCGGCTTGCCCGCCAGCGTTGCCAATGGCACCAACCGCATTGCGATCTGGATTCAATGCGTCTCTGCCGTGTGGGGCTTCAAACAAAAAGGCATCAGCAACTTCAAAACCTGCCTCTGGCTTTCTATCCCTGCCGTCATCGGTGCCATTGCCGGCGCGCAATTCTCCGTTGAAATCCCCGATGCGTGGTTTCAAACGATCCTTGCCATCGTGATATTGCTTGTTGTTGGGCTTATTGTATGGAAACCCAGGGTAAAACCTGATGCTTCCGCAAATTATGCAATTAATTACTGGCTCGCCAGCCCGGTTTTCCTTGCTATCGGCTTTTATGGGGGATTTATTCAAGCCGGGGTCGGTTATTTGCTCATGGCGGCTTTTGCCACTATCTGCCGCTTTGATCTTGTTACTACCGCCGCGGCAAAAGTCTTTACTGTCGCGGTATACACAACATTCGCCGTATTGGTCTTTATCGTCAACGATGAAATCAACTGGTGGTTTGCTCTTTATCTTTCACTCGGCAACGGAATCGGTGGTTACCTCGGGACCGCCTTGGCACACAAACACGGCGAGACTCTTATCCGTTGGATTCTCATCATCACTGCAAGCATCATGGCCCTGAAACTTCTAGGGATACTTCCTTCATTTAATTAGTTCGCCAATTTTTTTTAGGGAATGATCAGCAAACTTGTGGAAGCATTTTCTCGAACATCCACTTATCAACATGTTCATCGCAGACGGCCGAAGTTATACCAAGTTGCCATAAGAATGTTGGTTTAAATCGAGTGAACAGAAATGGCCATGGTGGGCTACGCTTTGCTTGGAGTCCACCCTACAATTTCACGCTACAGTTTCATTATCCCGTAGGCTTGCGTATACGATCACTCACTTTTTATATGCAGCTTGGTATTGTATATTGTGAATGCTGTTATAGATTCCACGGTCTGCGGTATTTACGCATGATCATGTCATTGGCTTTACGGCTGTTCGTGATTGTTTCTTTTTCATCATCAAACGCAATAGTTATTCCGCTTCGAAACGCGATATTGCCCAGCAGCCCACCTTTGGTCAAGCGGTGGCCATAATCCACATTGCAAGTGGGCAGTTCACGCGATTTGATGCAGTCCAAAAACTCGCGAATATGCCCGGGTGAATTGGGGATCGATTCTGCTGGAGTCGGGAATTCTTTGGCTTCTACACCATCCACATAGATTTTATGTTTTTCGTAGTTGGTGACCAATGTGCCCTGGGTGCCGTGGAAAATACACCCGATACCGCCGAATTCATCTTCATACGCCGGGTGTCCTTTTGGGTGAACAGCCCATGTCATGGTCAAGTTATTCGGATAGCGATAGAGAACATCGAGTTGATCCGGAGTCTCAGTGTTATCCTCCACATAAAACTTGCCGCCGGTTGCGGAAACACTCAGAGGCGCCTTTAAATCCATTGCCCAATAGGCGGCATCGGTAATATGGCACCAAAAGTCGATAAAACGCCCGCCGGAATAATCCCAAAAATAGCGGAAATTAAAATGCGACCGGTTGGGATTGTAGGGGCGTTTCGGGGCCGGCCCCAGCCAAAAGTCATAATCCAAGTGCGCGGGCGGCTCGGTGTCTTCGGGAGAGCTGAACCCTTCCAGGTACGAAGATTTCCACAATTCCAATTTGGTGATGGTGCCTAAGTTTCCGGAACGCACCATTTCAACCACCCGGCGGTAATTGTCATGTTCGTTGTGGATGTGGATGCCCATTTGAGAAACCCGTTTATTTTTGGCTGCCGCTTCAACCATTTTGCGCCCTTCGCCGACCGAGTAACTTAACGGCTTTTCAACAAAGGCGTCTTTCCCGGCTTCGCAGGCCTGTACGAACGGCATGGCATGCCAATGATCGGGCGTGGCAATCATCACGGCATCTATATCCTTTTCGTCCAACAGGTTGCGGAAATCGCCAAAGGATTTTGGTTTGTGTTCTTTGCGTTTGTTTACTTCTTCCACGGCTTTTTCAAGGCGTTTTTGATCGACATCGCAGATGGAATGAGCTACGACATCGGTTTCGCGAATGAAGCCTTTCAGGCGGCTCGTGCCCATGCCGCCCACACCGATGAATCCGACGTGAATTCGTTCATTGGGGCTGTTCGCAAGAACAGATTTGTATTGCAACGCGGATAACGACAACAAAGCCGTTCCGCCTGTTTTGATAAACTGTCTGCGAGATTTACTTTTCTGCATGGTGATTTCCTTTTTGCTGGAATGGGTTCAGTGAATGATACCATTCATTTGTTTTTGCGTTGATCCAAGCGTTCGCCTTTTGGTCTGCGAATGGGGATAGTTAACCCGCCGCTTTTCTTCAACTCATCGAACAACCGCGTTTTCATCGATTCAATGCGGTCTTGATAGGCTGGAACATGGATCAAATTATGCCGTTCCAACGGATCGGTTTCCAAATCATAAAATCCGTCACGATCCCAGATTCCGTGGTAGTAGATGTATTTGTAGCGGTCCTCTCGTAAAGCAAAGGTTGTTGGGGTGGCAGGGAAGTTCCATTCCCAATGATATTCATACAAAATATGATCCCGCCAGGGAATGGATTCTCCATGCAGCAAAGGCAGGAACGACATGCCGTTCATGTTTGCCGATTGCGGAATGCCGATACCGGCTGCATCCAAAAGGGTAGGAGCGATGTCGATATTCTGGACCATCTCTTCCACCACGGTATTGGGTTCCAGCAATCCCGGCGCGTATGCCAGCATCGGCACACGGATCGATTCTTCAAACGCGTCGCGTTTATCGTAAAAGCCATGCTCTCCATGCGCGAAACCGTTGTCTCCCATGTACACCACCAGAGTGGAATCACTTAATCCGCTTTCGTCAAGATAATCCAATACACGCCCCAGATTTTCATCCAGTCCGTGGACGGTTTCACAATAATTTTTATAGAAGGCTTCGTAGTCCGGCACCGGATCGTTATCGTAAGGCGTGGTCTCCATGTGGTCAATACCGTGAATGCTATAGCGCCGTTCGCGCACCCAGTTCGGCTGGGTTTTGTAGTTGCGTTCGGTGTTGGCCATGGTGTCAGGACGCTTTACGCGTTCTTCTTCGTAGCGTTCGCTATGGCGTGGAGCCGGTTGAAACGGGTAATGAACTGCTTTAAAGGATAAATACAGGAAGAACGGTTTTTCCGCATCCCGTTTCCGCGCAAGCCATTCCAATGCTTGATCCGTCAATATATCAGTCGTGTAACCGGTAAAATCCCGGCGCGTTCCATTTAAGTTGAGCGTTGGATTAAAATAGGTTCCCTGTCCTTTAAAACTGACCCAATGGTCAAATCCCGGCCGGGGATGGTCTTCTTCGTGTCCCATGTGCCACTTGCCGACAAACGCGGTTTGGTATCCGGCGTCCTGCATATATTGCGGAAAAAATGTTGTCCCTTCCGGCACGGGACGCTGATTGTCGACCACGCGGTGGCGGTGCATGTATTGCCCGGTTAAGATGGTTGCACGGCTGGGCGAGCACAACGAAGTGCTGACGAACGCGTTTTTAAGATGCACGCCCTGCTTAGCCATCCGGTCCATATTTGGGGTTTGCAGATACGTAGGTGACCCATCCATAAAACTCATGAAATCGTAGCGGTGATCATCGCTTAAAACAAAGACAACGTTCCGCGGCGATGAATTTGCGTTTGCCGCCGTATGAGATACCAGAGGATGACAAAGGGCGGAAACGGTCGCGGCCGCGGAGGATTGTAGAAAGTGTCTTCTTGGAATGCTTTGCATGGTTTTTATCGACTTTTACTATTTTTTGCACGAAATGATGGTTGCGAATACCCATTTAGATTCCATGCTTTTTAAATCTTACATTACAATGGATTTTTTTTATACCCGAACCGTATTGCAAAAACGTTTCGATAACTGGCGCTATGTGTTACCATTAGGTAAATTTTCTGATAGATTTAAGTGAGGGCCATTAGCTCAATTGGTAGAGCATCCGACTCTTAATCGGCAGGTTATAGGTTCGATTCCTATATGGCCCACCATTTCATCCACAAAAAACATTTGGGTTACGAAATTCTTCATTTTTTCCGTTTTGGCGTTGGCGGCCAATCGGTAACCCAAGGTTGATTTGTAGTTTCTTGCGGTTTATTTTATCTCAACCCGGCGCTTTTTGATCTGCTTCCTGGGGTTGTTATTATCTTTTCTCCCTCTCATTACTTCTTTGTTTTGAGTGCAGATCACAAATACTTCGGGGGGATTCAGAAGCAAGTTGGAAGCCTGCGCTACATCAAATATCTTAGCAATACGAAAAGTTGGCTGTGCTATTCTTTAAGCATTATCCGCACGCACACTCAAATAGACAACATTTCACAAATTCAGCGTTGATTTTCCCTATCTTTTCGCGTTGTCTCATCCATAATGAGAGATCGTTCCGCTTGCTTTGCATTCCAGCGGCTGAACTGATATACTGTTCACCTCTGTGGCTTTTTAAAATGTAATCGTATTAATTTTGAAGGAAAGAAAGCATGAAATCGTATTGGATCATCCCGAAACTATTTGCGGTAATCACATCAGCGTTAATGCTGTACAGTTGTGCGCAAAATACTCCCGAAGCAGTATTCAGCCGGGCGGAACGCGCGATGAGCGAGGGTGATATCATCGGCGCCTCGCTGTATTTTGAAGAATTTTTAGAAAAATTCCCGGAGCATCAGCTCACCATGCAGGTATATAACTATCTGGCAAACTGCCACATGATGCTGAAAGATTACGGCAATGCCCGCGCGGTATTTTATGAGGTGAAAAAGAAGTACGGTGATGAAAATCCGCGAATCGCATTAACATGCGAATTTCAGATCGGGCGGACGTACATGGAAGAAGGCAATATCAAAGCCGCCGAAGAGCATTTCCAGGGGATTATCGAATCGGCCACCGAGGCAGAAGTGAAATACAACGCGCATCAATCGCTGGCAATGGCATACGCGCAGCAAAAACGCACAGAAGACGCCGCCGAGCAGTTCGATACCATGGTGCAAATCGCTGAAGAGCAGGTAAAAGACCCAACCCAATCGTTTTATCTCAAACTCGAAGCCATGGTGGGCAACGCCGCGGATGGTGTTCCGGGCAAAGCGGATATTTTGAAAGCCAGCCAGGAATTTGAAGAGGCGCGTGATGTGTATAAAAGCACACTGGATATTATCAACAGCGTAACCGGCATTTACGGGATTGAAAACGAGAAACAAAATGTCACCATCGGTTGGGCACATACCTGGGCGGAAGCGGGTGACTACATTAGCGCCGCCACAACGTACGACCAATTGTTGAATAACCCAGCGATAATGGATCCGGTAAAGCCGCGTTTGATTACGTTCAAAATTCAGAGTTTAGAGCGCCTGCTGCAAGCGGCCGGCGAGACAAATTACTCTCCGGAAAACCGCGCGGCATTGGTGAAAGAGAACCTGCGCTTGGTGGAGGGGTATCCCGAAACCACCGAGGGGCGGCAAGCGATGATCCGCATCGCGCAGTTGGTTGAGGACTCAACGCCGGAGATGGCGGAGGAGTATTTGGAAAAGGTGATTGCTGAGTTTGAGCAGGAGATCAGCGAACCCAGTTCGCGGCAAGGACCGCTCAACGCAATGTTCGGCATTGCGGATGCCTATATCAAGATGGAGCAGTTTGATAAAGCGAAAGAGGCACTGGATCGTGTAAAGTCGGCTCATTCCAACATCCCTGAAGTTCAACAGCAGGTGCAGCAGTGGTTATACTATGTTCAACAGGTAGAAAACCGGGCTCAGCAGGAAGCCGCGGCCCCGCCTGCTGATGAAGCCATTCCTGCGGTTCCGGAAGATGTAGAGTAAAATCCTTGTGAATCTAGGGAATTATGCAGTCGAAAAACGTTTTGCTTTTCAATCCCCCATCCGGGTTGTACCGGCGGGATAACCGCTGTCAGAACCGGGTGGAAGACCAAACCGTCAGCGTCGCCTTCCCGCCGATGGAACTGCTCTATTGCGCCTCGGTGTTGGAACGCGCGGGGCATAAGGTATGGGTTCGCGATTACCCTGTGCAAGGTTCATCGTGGCAGACGTTTATTGATGACCTGCATGAAATCAAACCCGATTACGCGATCTTTACCGCGACGGTTGCCACCCTGGATCACGATATGTCGACCGTGGCGGCGATTAAAGAGCATTTTCCATCCGCGATTGTGGCGGCAAAAGGTGAGCCTATCCATTATATGGATGAAGAACTCATCAACGATTTACCCAAACTGGATATTATCCTGCGTGGCGAAGTGGAAGCCTATATCGCCGATTTGGTGAACGGAAAAGACTGGCATGAATTGCCGGGCGTAACCTTCAAGCATAATGGAATGGTCATCCGCAACGAGATCAGTCCCAATTTTCTTGATCTGGATGAACTCCCCATGCCCGCGCGGCATTTAATCAACAATCGGATGTATATCAGCCCGGAAACACGCAATCCCCTGACGACGGTAGTCACTTCACTGGGCTGCCCGCATAAGTGCATCTATTGTTCTGTCCCCGCTTTAACCGGAACCAATGTACGTTTCCGCAGCCCGAAGTTGGTAGTGGATGAGTTGGAATCCTGTGTGAACCATCTTGGTGTACGCGAATTTTTGTTTCATGCCGATACCTTTACACTCAAAAAGAAATGGGTGATCGAGTTGTGTCAGGAAATCATCAAACGCGGGTTGGATATCCGCTGGGGATGCAACAGCCGCGTGGATACCATCGATTCCGAGCGCTTGCACTGGATGAAAAAGGCAGGCTGCTGGGTGATTGGATTTGGAGTAGAAACCGGGAACGATGAGCACTTGGAGATGATTAAAAAGCGCGCGACGGCAGAGCAGGCGTTTGAGGCGATTCGCCTTTGCCGCGAGCATGGCGTGCGGTCGCATACCTTTTTGGTGTTTGGTTTCCCATGGGATACGGAGGAGACGATCCAAGAGTTGATTGCCTTTGCGAAAGAATTGGACCCGGATTTCTTTGACTTTAACATCGCGTATCCACTGCCCGGCACGGAACTGGAACAAATGGTGGAAGAGCAGGGGCTTTTCAGCCGTGAACGGCGCCAAAACGGTGGGTACGCGGTTGGATCGGTATCTACGCAAACTCTTTCTCCCGAAGAATTGGAAAAATGGCGCAAAAAGGCCCTGTGGAGCATGTATTTGCGCCCGCATTATATTTTTAGAACGTTTAAGCAAGCTGGATCGCTGCCGGTGTTGTTGAACTATCTGCGCGCGGCGGTCAACCGGGCATTCAATCTATTGAAAACGCACCGAAACAAAGAAGCACATGCCTCTTCATGATGAATCATGCAAAAAAGACTTTTATTCCCTAATAATATTGGTAAACTTTATTTGAACTTTATGCAGGAGATCGACCTATGTCTTCATTTGCCGTAAAACTGAATGTTGCCGAAGACCCCAACAACACCGCGTTCAACAAAGACGAAATATCTGAAACGCTTTACGATTGTTTTGAACCTATGCCCGACCCGCTCTCATTGCCGGTGAATGAATGGCGCATCAAATCGTTTGATGATATTGTTCCCTATATGGCGAGTGACGACCCGGTTACCGCCAACCGCATTACGCTGGATTTACGCAATTTTGAAAAAGAGATTCCACGCCTGATTGTGTATCTTTCCCCGATTATGTACCGCTGGCAAGGAACCGAGTTGTTCGTGATTTTGCCGTATGACGGACCGCAGGGGATGATATTGGCATCGTTCGCGGATTTGCTGCGTTCGATGGAACTGCGCGCCAAAGGCTTGCGGATAATATCCTGCCCGACATGCGCGCGCTGCCGCACCGACTTTCCGGAGATGGTAAAATCGATTGAAGAAAAACTGCAAGGCATCAACAAACCGCTGGATGTGGCCGTGATGGGCTGTGAGGTGAACGGCCCGGGAGAAGCGCGCGCCGCGGATATCGGTATCGCGTGGGGCGACCAAAAAGGGATGCTCTTCAAAAACGGCGAATCCGTGAAAGTGGTTAAGATAGAGGATTCGGCCAAAGTTCTTCTTGAAGAATTAGATAAGATGTAGCGTAGGGTAGTCCATTTTTGCGGTTGGGCTTCGATCAAATCTTTGATCTCCATCAAGCGCTTCATTCGTTGATTACTTTGCTGTCTATGTGCGGAAGACGGCGTATTGGATTCTTTTCCTGGTTTCAAGAGGCAATCCGCCGCCCTCAACCGGAGAATCCGCATTGCGTTTGATCCGATGAGTTTTGTGTGCAGCAATCATGCCGTCATGCTTCATAAATCCTACACCTCATTCCATCGCGTCCCAAGCATCAACGTGTGAAGTGGTTACGTCGCGGGTCATGAGGTAGAGGACTGATGATTGTAGAAACCCGTATTCATAAACAGCATTTGAGAATAGAACATACTTTCCATCCGATGTGACGCGTGGAATACCATAAATATTCAGGGCATGAAATAACGGATGGTTGGAGTCTTGCAATAACAGCAATTCGACAGAGTCTGTTTGTTGGTCATATAAAAATAATTCAGGGAAAACAGCATCACCATTATTCACTCTTGTTACAAAAACAACAAATCTGCCATTGGCGCTGATGCTTCCATTTGATGCGCCTCTTAATCTTTCCGGTGAGTCATATTCTCCTAAAGGTACCACTTTGGTTTCTTTTGTAACACGATCATAAATAAAACCATCCGAGCCCCTTCTTTCATCCGGATGCGGGTCATTCGTTACGTGCTGATTGGAACTTGAAACAAAGAAAAGATACCGCCCATCATCACTGATATCAAGATCATCCGGTTCAAAGAATTCTTCAAATTCGATTGGATTACCATCAGGATCACGTGATATTAATTCTGTGGTTTGAGTTTCTCTGTTCCATAAAAATAAGCCGCCAATACCTTCATTGGTTAGATTGGTTGCATAACTGTAAAAAGCAATATAATTACCATCAAAATTAACGGCTGATCTAAATCTATTTCTATTGTGTGAGGCATTTTGTTGTATTCCATCGACACTTTGCGAAATCAACTCACGGTCATTGGTTTCGGTATCAAAAAGAATGAATTGGTTTGCACTGTCATTAGGCACTGTATCTCTAAGCAAATTAGAAGATAAAGTATACACAACAGCATATCTTCCATTTCCACTTACATCACCAATTGACGTCTCAAAATCCGCTTCTTTACCGTCTGGCGAAGTAGTAAGCCACGTTGTTTGTTTAGAGGTATCATCATATATATAAAGATCAAAATCTGGATCCCAATCGGCTATACGGGTATCACCGGGAAATTGAGAAATGCCAACGGAGTAATACAATAGACGATTAAGATTATTGCTGGCAGATAATAGTATGCTTTCTCCATCTTCAATCTGTCTGCCATCATGGGTTAATGATACACGTTGATATTCATTCGTTTCACGGTCTAACAAGAACACATCCTCAGCAGGACCCCGCTCGAATGGACCTCTGTTGATACGGTTTGAATCCCCATCAACAATATTGTTTGAATTGGAAGAAAATACAAAATATCTGCCATCCTCTGAGAGATGATAGATAAATTCTACGCTTGTTTCTTCACCATTTCTATCGATAGAGATTGGACTGATTTCTTGACTAAATGCTTGATTTGTTAATAGTAGCGCAAATAAAATTTTATAAAACATTTTCACCTCCCGCCGCCCTCAACCGGAGAATCCGCATTGCGTTTGATCCGATGAGTTTTGTGTGCAGCAATCATGCCGTCATGCTTCATAAATCCTACACCTCATTCCATCGCGTCCCAAGCATCAACGTGTGAAGTGGTTACGTCGCGGGTCATGAGATAGAGGACTGATGATTGTAGAAACCCGTATTCATATACAGCATTAGAGAATAGAACATACTTTCCATCCGATGTGACGCGTGGAACCTTGCAAGAAATAATATGAATGATGAAAAATCTGTTGTGGA
This sequence comes from uncultured bacterium, assembly GCA_964449065.1. Classification (GTDB taxonomy): domain Bacteria; phylum Hinthialibacterota; class Hinthialibacteria; order Hinthialibacterales; family Hinthialibacteraceae; genus CAYVAZ01. The sequence goes on along the minus strand of CAYVAZ010000044.1, from coordinate 6,517 downwards.
TACAAGATATAACAATTAACGGGATGCGTCAATCAACTACTTTTCTCCATAACCAACTTAAAACTTCTTCCTAATCATTTCCTAACACTGTTAAATCATCATAACAAGTCCTAAACCATAGTTATACTCATAACGGAGGGGGTATTATGCCTGGTGAGAGTATTTTAATCGTAGAAGATGAAGAGGATATTATCAGTCTGGTTGAATACAACCTGCTGAAGTGCAACTTTCAAGTCAGCAGCGTCACCAATGGCGAAGACGCCATCGCCTTCGCGCGAAAGTCTCCGCCCGACTTGATATTGTTAGACTTAATGCTGCCTGGGCTCAGCGGTTTTGATGTCTGCAAGACGCTTAAGCAAGACGACAAAACCCGTTTGATCCCTATCGTCATGCTTACCGCCAAAGGCGAAGAGTCTGATGTCGTTCAGGGGCTTGAAATGGGCGCGGATGACTACATTCCCAAGCCCTTCAGCCCCAAAATTTTGCTGGCACGGGTTTCGGCAGTTTTGCGCAGAACCATCCCAGCCGCACATCCGGAAAACGCTCCATTCAAGATCGGGGAAATGGAGATACATCCCGGTAAACATCAAGTCTTCATAAAAAACCAGCCAGTCAATTTGACCTTTACGGAATTTCATATCCTGCACTTTTTAATCCAACGCCCGGGCTGGGTGTTTACCCGAAGCCAAATCATTGACGCGGTTCGCGGCGAAGATTACCCTGTTACCGACCGGTCCGTCGATGTGCAAATTGTCAGCCTGCGCAAAAAAATGGGGGAATATGGAGATTATATTGAAACGGTCCGTAGTGTAGGATACCGTTTTAAAGACTAGTACAGCGTCACACATGAATTGATGGTAGCCTCGCCTTTGTTGCCCCCCTTGATTAAGGGGGGTAGAGGGGATCGAAGCACGCTTTCAACAACGCGAAATCCCCCGGAGCCTACGGCTCCCCCCCCCTATGCAAGGGGGGATAACACTGCGGGAACGCTTTTGAATGACTGATCCCGCTCTTTTCATGCGGGATGGGTAAGCATTCACCCATCATGTCAGCCTTGATGTACTAGTATTGTGTCAATCTAAAAATGACGGCTGGCTATCCGTTGTTTCCCCCCCTTGTTAAGGGGGGCTAGGGGGGATCGACACCCGTCAATAAAACGTTGACACTGTACTAGCCCCTCCTGCTGTACATTTCGTATCCAAAGGAAGAAACAGTCTCTTCCCGGTTTCGGGGTATTTGCATGTTTAAAATTAAACTTCATTGGCAGTTGTTCTATTCGTATTTATTGATTATAGGGATCTCCCTGCTCGCCGCCTCTTGGTATGCATCCAATTACATTCGCCACTCGTTATTGGATTTTGTTAAAAAAGATTTAGAAGACACCGCCAAAATCCTCGCCAAAACCATTCACCAAGAAAACCTCTCTTTGGAACAGGCCGATTTGGATGCATTGTGCAGGGACTTGTCAGCTATTTTCGGGACGCGCCTAACCATCATTTTGCCGGATGGAAAAATAATTGGCGAATCGAAAGATTCATCATCCGGTACAGAAAATCATGCAAACAGCCTGGAAATTCAAGAAGCCCTGCAGGGAAAGGTGGGAGAAAGCAACCGGTATAGCAATACAGTCAAGCAAGAAATGAAGTATGTAGCGATTCCATTTCGACAGGGAGACGAAATTGTGGGCGTTATTCGAGCTTCTTATCCGGCTTCGGCTATCAATGTCCGGTTGGAATCCATCTATTTTCAAATTGGGTTGGGAGGGGTAGTGATCGCGCTGCTCGCCATCATCATCAGTTTGTATTTTTCGCATGAAATCAGCTATCCCATGAAAAAGCTGCATCAAGGCGCCGCCCGCTTCGCCAAAGGCGAACTGAATGACATGATCCCGGAACAAGGGTCCAAAGAATTTGAATCGCTCGCCGGCGCCATGAACAACATGGCCGCGCAACTCAATGACCGCATTCTTAAAGAAATTGAAAACCGCAGCCAGCACGAAGCCATTTTAACCAGCATGGTCGAAGGGGTCGTGGCGGTCAACAAAAACAAAGAAGTCATCAGCATCAACCAAGCGGCTGCCCGGTGGCTGGGGCTCAACGGGACGGAAGTTGAGGGAAAAAACTTACTGCAACACTTAGACAACCCCGCCTTCAATGAATTTATTAATGAAGCGCTCAGTTCCACCAAACCCATCGAGCAGGAAATTGAACTGGATACCTTTAACGTCCGCTATGTGCAGGCGCAAAGTTCCGCCCTGCGCGACAGCGAAGGCAAATTAACCGGCTCCGTCATTGTGATGCATGATGTGACCCGCATTCGCCGCTTGGAAAGCGTCCGGCAGGAATTTGTCGGCAATGTTTCCCACGAATTAAAAACCCCCATCACTTCCATTAAAGGTTTTGTGGAAACCCTGCTGGACGGGGCAGTCAACGACCCGAAAGATGCCGAACGTTTCTTGAACATCATCAACAAACAAGCCGACCGCCTGCACGCAATTATTGAAGATTTGCTTAGTCTGTCACGCATCGAACAGGACGAACAACAGGGCAGCATTCCACTCTCGAAAGCGGATGTTTCGAAAACCATCAAAAACGCGATGGAAAACTGTATGACCAAGTTGGAAGATAAAAATATCCGCTTTATCTCTAACTTTAAAGACGGCATCATGGCGGAAATCAACGAACCGCTGCTGGAACAGGCTTTGGTCAACTTAATCGACAATGCCGTCAAATACAGCGATCCGGATTCTAGTATTAAAATAGTTGTTTCGGAAAATGAGTTTGAAACCGTGATTAGTGTGCAAGACAACGGCTGCGGAATTTCCAAAGAGCACCTGCCCCGGCTCTTTGAGCGCTTTTACCGAGTCGACAAAGCCCGCAGCCGAAAGATGGGGGGCACCGGTTTAGGACTGGCCATCGTGAAACACATCACCCAAGCCCACAACGGCTATGTGGATGTGGAGAGCGAATTGGGTGAAGGCACCACCTTCCACATTCATCTTCCCAAACCGGATTGAAAATTAGGGTAGGGATTAGGGATTAGGATACACTTCAAATTGCCAAATTGTAGTGAAAATGGTATTGATAAATTGCCATACGATTGTAGGGTATGCCCCCGTGGCTGCCCTGCTGTGGGGTAACCACTGGGGGTTACCCCTACAAACGAAAAGAGGGAACCACTCACTTTCTTTTTGCTGTTTGGTATCAGTCAAACGCGAGGTCTCTCGTCTTATTCCTTTGGGAGAAGATGAGAGATGAGGACGAGAGAGCGATTGTTCCCTATGACGCAGCCGTGTCCGTAGAGGGCATTGTCTCCATAACCCTCACCCCATCGCTCTCCCGGTGGGCTGTATGGTTCGGGGACATGGTTGACAGGTTTTCGGGGAGATAGCGGCGAATTCTGTCTATCCAACTCTGAGATGCTCTAAAAAATCAATCCACCGGGACGCTTCCCCACCAATCTTCATTCGGCTGAAAAACTTTTTCCAAATATTCCGCATGGCGTTCTTCCAGCCGCGCCATGTTGGTGGTGCGCTGTTTTTCTAAAAAGGCTTGCTGTTTTGCCGGATCGTGGAATGGATCCTTTTTCGGAAACTTGGCCGGGGTGGATTCCAGCCACTCCAGCAATCTTGAGAACATCGCCCTGGTCCGTTCCGGGTGCTTATTGCTCACGTCATTCTGCTCGCCGATGTCTTCTTCGATATTGTAGAGTTCAACGTGTCCGTCTTCGTGGTAATAAATCAGTTTCCACTGGTCTTCCATAATGATGGAAGACGGGTCGCCGCCTTGGTTGCCGTAATGGGGATAGTGCCAAAACAACGACCGTTCCGGTATGGAGCCGCCTTTGAGCACCGGAACCAAACTCACTCCGTCAACCGCCTGCTTCTCCGGCACATCAATCCCCGCTAAATTCAGCAGGGTTGGGTACCAATCGATACCGTTCGCCGGAACATCCGTTACCGAGCCCGGTTCCGTCACGCCCGGCGCGTAAATATAAAACGGTTCGAGAATGCCGCCTTCCCACTGGCGCCCTTTGCCGCCGCGGTAGGGAAGGTTGCTGGTGGGGAACGCGTCGCCGGATGAAACGCCGCCGTTATCCGAAGTGAAACATATGATTGTGTTGTCCATCAGGCCGTGTTCTTCCAACTTATCCAGCACCATACCCACGGCATCGTCCATGGTTTCGACCATACCCGCATAGATTGGGTTATCCTGTACCTGACGCACCGCCAGTTTGCGGTCAAATTTAAACCGTTCATCAGCCAGCCCAGCTTCTTCGGCTTTATCGCGGTATTTCTCCCACAATTCCGGTGAAGTTTGGATCGGCGCGTGCACCGTATAGAACGAAAGATATGCCAAGAAGGGTTGGTCTTTGTAATCTTCAATAAAGCCGGCGGTTTCCTGTCCGAGGCGAAGGGTTAACGATTCGCCATCCGGTCCGCTTTCCAGGTTTGGATTTTCCCACGGCGCGAAGAATCCCCCGCGCGGGCTGCCGACATCCCAACCGCCTTTGTTGATATCAAAGCCGTGGTCTTCCGGCCAAGAGCCTTTGCCGCCCAAATGCCATTTTCCGGCATAGAAGGTTTTGTAGCCGTGATCCCGCAGCACTTCCGCCAGGGTATATTCCGAAGCCCGCAGCGCGCGGTCGTATTTTGGAGGCAGGTGGCTGTCGTGGCGGTTGGTGTTGCGCCACGCTTCACCCGAACGGTCGCCGATCCAAGTTGTAATGCCATGATTGACGGGATACTTTCCGGTCAACACCGATGCCCGTGAGGGGCTGCAAACCTGGCAGGTGGCATAGCCACGGGTGAATTTCATCCCCATGTTGGCGAGACGGTCGATGTTGGGGCTTTCGTAATAGGTCGAGCCTTCATTGCTTAAATCCTTGATGCCCAAATCATCGGCTAAGATAAAAACAATGTTGGGTTTCTTCTTGCTGCCTGCATGTGAAGCGGCTTGCGCAACATTCCCCAATGCTCCTGCCGAGTACAAAGCCGATGCTGATAATGATGTTCTTAAGAAATTTCGTCTATCCATAATCACTTTCCTCCAACGGAAAAAATATCGTAATCGTTTCGCTATAAATTACCAGCGGTTTTATTGCAGTAGTTTTATTGCAGTAAAGTGAAAACCGCAAACGTAATTGTTTCATAGGGTGAATCCTCTCCCCGCTCATACAAACAGGCCTGCGTACCATCTTGCAGCACCGTCAGGCAAGAATACGCCGACGGTCCCTCATGCAGCGTAAGCGATTGATCCCACGTTTTGCCGTCATCTTTGCTTAAGCGCACCGTCATGTTGACACGCGTATCCGCGGCGGGGTTGGAAAACAGCACGTACGGTTTTTCTAAGTTGGTCGAGTCATACATGCGAATCAAACTGGCTTGGCACCGCGGGGCGACCAGCGTTTTGTCATAAGCCAGTGGAGACCAAGTCTCACCGCCATCTTTGCTCTCACTAATGGCCCGGTGTTTCGCCGGGTTATTTCGTGACCGCCGCATGTTCAGCAGCAATGAACCGTCCGTACGCTCGATCACCTGGCATTCATTCACGCCGTCTTCCGTCACGCCGCCCAACTGCCATGTCTCACCATTGTCATCTGAATAAATCACATGCGAGTAGTATCCAACTTCACCGCCCAGTGTTTTGTGATCACAGGGAATGACCATTCGCCCTTGATAAGGCTCATGCTTCAGCTGTATCCCTACACCCGGCCCGGTCGCGTACCAGCTCCAGGTATCCTTCTTGGTGGTTGATGTGATTTCTCTTGGTTCCGACCAAGTCTTTCCGTTGTCACCGCTGGAGCATACCCAAACCGTTCGCGTCCCTTCGCCGGTGCCGGATACAATTTTCCCTTCATGATCGTGCCCCAAATTGTGGGTCATCAGCAGCCATATCGTTCCGGTGGATTGATCGATTACGGGGCAGGGATTCCCGCAGGTATTTTTCCCTTCATCCCACACCACGATGGTATCGCTCCATGTTTTGCCGTTGTCTTCCGACCGCTTGAGCAGCAGGTCGATATTGCCGCTATCCGAGCGGCTGCCTTTACGTCCCTCGCAAAAGGCCAGCACGCTGCCATCCGGCGCCACAATCAACGCGGGGATGCGGTAGGTGTGATAGCCGCCCTCTCCGCTGATGAAGATGGGGGTTTGGGTAATCTCCCGCGCGATAGTTTGAAAACAAGCCGCGATAAAAACTGTGCATACTAAAATTCTTTTGAGCATCATCATCTTTTTTCATCTCTCAAAAACGTGTTTTTTAAATTCCATTATAGTATGAAACAAATCCGGCTGGTTTTCTAGCGATTCGATTTCGCCGTGTTTTGCTTTACAATAAGAAATCTTTTAAATCCATTGGGAGGAAATTTCATGAAACGCCGCCACTTTTTACAAACCGCCTCAGCCATTACCGCCTTTGCGATTGCCAAACCGGGACAATCCGCTAACGATAAACTTAATGTTGCCTTTATCGGCGCGGGAGGCCGGGCCGGCTCACATATTCGTTTTTTTGAAAAA
>CAYVAZ010000043.1:0-21994 GCA_964449065.1 uncultured bacterium | reverse complement strand
TATTTAATACTGTTTCTGCTGATTTCAGTGATTTTAATACTTCAGCAAAAGCAATATTACCAAATGTATCATTCACAAGTACAGCAGGCGGTACAGGTAGAGCAGATGCTGAAGCAGTTGTTTCAGCAACTTGGTTCTACACAATTTCCCAAAGCGGTGTCAATACTACAATACCGACTTCACAGGTACGTTCCGTAACCTTATACGCCCGTGACCTATCCGGTAACGTGACCTTCGATGTTGTCCCAATTGGTACAGCTGACTTTGCCGTTCCGGTAGTCACAATTGAAAGCCTGAAGATTAGCATACCAAAACGCAATCAGTCGGATCTTAGAATTGAAGGCAGTGGATCAGAAACCAGCGCCCAAAGCATCAGCGCCGCAACCTTCAACAATAATGACGCGACAATGGAATTGGTGGCCAAGATCACTGGCAGCGCTTTGCGCACCAGTTCAGCCCCCATATTTGCCGATCTATCTGACGTGGGTGGCGGTAGTTCAGTTGTGCAAGACTCAACGTCAACACTTCCTGCAGGTAAGTCTGTAAGTGAAGTTACTAGCGGTACCGTTCTTTTTGCAACCTGGAGCATTGGACCGATCGATAATGCAGGTAATGTGAAAAGAGATGGTAAGATTACAGTCTCCGCGGTTGGTGCTTCCTTAGCAAAAACAGATAAAGAAACTTCAAAAATCGATGTAGATCAAAAGAATCCTGTATTCGATAAAGCGGAAGAAGAAATCCTTGAATTTAACCTTGGGGGTACACAAACAAATAGTTCGTTTGATACCTTTGGTGATGATATTCTTCGCCCTGGTCAGGTATTCATTTTTGCCGCAACTACCACCAATACTGGTAATGGTACAGATGGTGATAACAACGGCGCTAATATGGAATTCACTGCTGATCTTTCTGACTTTAATTTGGATAAGAAAGTTCTTCCATCATCTCGTTCAAACACGCTCGGTCAGACAGTTGCTGTTTGGCAAGTAACCGTACCATCTGATTTACCAACCAAAAGCGTAAAAGCGATAATCAGTGCTACAGATCCAGCAGGAAACGCTAACACCATAAATACAGAATCTGTATTTGTTCAATCCGCGCGTCCTTTGGTTGTTGGTAATGTTCTAAGTGCGTCCAAAATCGTTGGATACGTTAGCAACACAACGCTACCGGCACTCCAAAGCTTCTTTGAAGTTGGAAGAAGAAACAATGACAATAGCCTCAACAATTCTTTATCTCCTCGCGAAGCAATGGTATATAAAAATGGAGATAGAATTAAACTGGTTGCGGAATTGAATATCAGCGATTCTGCTTTCTCTGATATATCCGCAAGTGCTGACTTCTCACAAATTCTCAATTCTGTACCTGCTGGTTTAACCAATCAGGGTGTAACTACTGTATTCCCAACAAACAAACCCGTAGGAACTGATATTGACGTAACATGGGAATTCGAATTAGCCGGTGGTCTAGACAATGCAACCAACGCGGAAATTATTGTAAATGCGACAGTAGGTTCTACGGAAGCATTTTCCGCTATTGGTAATGCAACTCGATCCATACCAATTGTCATCGACAACATCGCACCGGAAGTATCACTTGACGTCGAATGGTCAAAAGACGGCGGCAAAACAACCATTACCCCCGAAAGCTTATTTAGTAGCAATCCTTCAGGTGCTACTGCCGCGGTCGTTGTCTACGCGACCTTCCCGGATGCGGACACCTTACGTGGCTTTGCTGGCTCAGCCCTGGCGGGTGCCCTTAATGATGGACACGCGCTCGGCTCCGCTGTTTCTCTGCAAAGTTTAATTTCAATCAATGTTTCTGATTTCATGTCGGAAGCAACCGCAGTCAATCTTGAACCGGCTTTCTGGACTCTAAGCGACCGGACTGGTTCAACGGCTGACAATGCAGTTCTTCCTCTCGTAAAAAGTGGCTCTACTGCCGCTGAAATCGAACGGACGACCGCAACAGTTCTAACCGCGTGGTATGGCAAGGTACCGAGTATCGCGCAAGTAAACGCGGCAACTATTGCGATCAGCAAGTCAAATGTCAAAGCTGCTAATGTTGTAGCCAATGTTTCTGACAGTGTTGGTAATGTCGGTACAGCAAGCACCAGTGAAGTAGAACTGGATTCCGCTGGACCAAACACCAGCAACGATCCATTCGACCTCAAAATCGTTGAAGGAACCAAACACATACCGGCTACCTTCGCCGCCGATGGCCACATCGTTACGGTCACACGCGTCGGAAACGGTTCTCAATTGGTATCAACCTTCCAAATCCAAGACAGCCCTGATGCGTCAGAAGCGATTCAAACCGTCTTCAAAGCCATCGACTTTGATGGTGCAGGATTCACGGTATCCGCAACCGATATCAATGACATTACCAATGTAACGGTTGATGGTGATGAAGTTGCCTTTACTGTCACACCACAAAACGGTAAGCATTCAATCGTTACCGTAACCTTTACCGCTGGTGATGGTGGAAACAACTCATTCAATATCGATCAGGATGATATTCCTCAATCGAATGGCAATGATGCGTTAATCCTCGATTTCGACTACTCCGGACAATTATTAGATTCAAACAACCAAAAATTCAGCTTTGCCAATGGTGCAAGAGTCATTGTTGAAGCCACAGATACTGAAGGCAATGATTCAATCACCAACTCAATCAGGCTGGACTATGACAAAGAAGAGCCGGAATGGACACAAGATGTCGGTGGCGGCAATGAAGTTGCCGTTTTCGGTAGAAATTCACTCGATGATGTAAATGCGGTATCAATATCAACCGAAGAAACCAGAACACAGCGCAATAAGGTTCAGAACCTAAGCACTAGCCAATGGATTATTGTTGCAGGTTCTGTTGTTGTAGATGGTACAGATGCTCTACACCTTCCAACCCTAGAGGTTGATTGGACTGCCGCGTTGGATGCGGATATATCACGTACGATTGCTGGTTCAGTAACCTCAGGCTCCAAAGTTATCGTTGAGTCTGTTACACCGGCCGCCCGTGCGGTACGTTTCGTAACCCATGCGATTCAGTTGAAATCCACTGCTTCTCCAAGTGGTGCTCGTGATTTGGCCATCAAATTGGGTGACTTCTTCGGAAACGATGAAACGACAACGTTGTCAGATTCTGTTTCCGTTAGCGCAGCCGGTCCACGCGCAACTGAATTAACCCTCTTTGTCAACGGAATCTCACAAGACACCGGTTCATCAAACTTGGGTATCGGTAACAACGGTCCGGATTCCGCCTCAGCAGCCTTTGAAATTGCTCCTGGTGATCTCGTTGAACTCGAAGCAATCGTCAATTCTGTTGCTGAAGGTCGTGCACCGCAATTCATCACCGCAAACTTCTCAAGTTTGTATCCTCCAGAAGTTCTAAATTCTGTTGATGAAATTGTTCCGAGCGTGACTGAGGTGACAGCGGATGGAACCGTTCTTGCCCGTTGGACACACATTTTAGGGGATTACAGAAATATTCTTCAACAAAATGCGATTGCTTTTAATGATATTGATATTGTATCCCCTGGATTAACAACTCAATTCAAGAATGGTTTAATTGCCAACATAACGTTAGAAACGGCAACCGCTGTTACAACAGCCGGTGCAATTAACTCTCAAGGTATCTCAAACACGATACTGTCTAACTTAGAAGGGTTACCTTTAATCAAAGTCCAACCGAATGCGGCAGCAAATATGGAAGCAACAATTACAGTCCGTGTAGATGAAGAACCTCCGGTTAACCTCTTCGGTGAAACATTTACACAATCTTCTAAGTTCGCAGTCGATACGCAAAAACCTCTAGCAGCATGGTATGTACCTTGGGAACTCATCACTAGAGATTTACCGGTTGGTGCCTCAGGACTCACTGGCTTCAATTCAGAAGATAATGCAGTGGATCCAAATTCAAATGATCCGAGAATTGGTTTCCCAACAACACCGGTTCTTTCTTCAAACAACATAGCGATTACATCAATTCCGGCTCGTGTTCGTCAAAACGACAGCGTCTTCATTGTTGTTGACGTAACCAATGCCAACATCAGCGGTAATGCCAACGACAACTTCAGACCAAATCCTGGTGATGAATTCAACGCATCAGAAATCTTTACCATCAATGATTCGGATAAATTGGATATCGTTGCCGATCTATCAGAATTTGCCGGTGAATCAGCATCCAGCTTAAGTATCTTGTCTACTACAATCGGCCAAGATCAATCTCCAGCCTTCAACTTCTTGACCGTAGGTCAGAACTTTGCTGGCAAAGCCAATGTTATTGGCGCGACCTACAAAGTAACAATCAGTGGAGAAGTAGGTGATACTGCTTCTGAGTCAAGAAATCAGCGTGATGCGACATTCACAATCGTTGACGATGCCGGTAATAAACCAGTCGATGGATTCCAAACGCTCGGAAGTGTTCCATCTGCTAACCAAATCAAAAAATTGATCCGTCCTGCTGGTGTTGGTGTTGACAACCGTCCACCAACCATCAGTGGAGTACTTGATGTTGTTGTACAACAAGGTCCCAACCAAGGCGCAACATTGAGTGATGGCAGTGCGATTGTTGGCGGATCGATTCTAGAAATTCAGGCATCCGTCAATGATTCGGTTGATAGTCCGATTGATGTTCTCAACAACCCGAACTTCGGCAGCGTGGCTCTTACTGCAATTGGTATTCAATTAGATGCCGATGACGTTCTGTTAGATTCCACAAATGCCCAGTTGTCCGGTAACTCAGTATTGGTACCGTTTGAAGTTGTAATCCCTGAAGTAACTTCGGGTATCAGTACTTCTGAATTTCAATTCTTAATATCAGCAACCGATACCATCGGCAACACAACCAGCAGATTGTCAAACGCTAAATTCGCATTTGACGCTCGTCCGGATGTGTTCTTCACTGATTCAACTAGTACACGCATTGAAACAGACAGCACAACACTTCACGCTGGCGCTGCTTTATCCTTGAATGCAAGTGCGTTCGATGTTGGCGGCGTACAAGATGTTACGGTCACAGTAAGTCCATCTGTATCCGACCTTGCAGCAGACGGCATCACCATTGATTCCGCGCTGAATGCAACCGGTGGCTCTGGTGTTCAAAACCTTGCTGTACCGATTACCGTAACGTCAATTCCAGGTGTGAATACTACTCCATTCTTTATCTTGGCTGTGGATTCAGTTGATATTGATGGCGCAACCAACCAAGCAGCCTTAACAGTCAATATTAACCGTCCGGCATTGTTCGCAGCAGACTTCGGTCTAACCGCGGTAAATTCTGCCGGTGAAGATATCGCCCCAGCAACCGTAATTAGCGGTTCCGGATCGCTTGAAGAAGAAGGCGATATTCGTGAAATTACTATTCCGGAAGGCTCAACATTAGAAGTGGCTCTAGCTGCTTCCGATGCGGACAGCGGTGACACAGTAGTCATCAGCGCAACCGGATCAGCATTAAGCGCCGGTAACGTTGAAGATACTACGTTCAATGCCGCGGCAAACACCTTCACATTCAAGCCTGGATTCTTGGCTGTAGCCGATGGACAATCAACGGCTACATTCGATGCAGTCTTTGCCGCAAACGATGGCAAACATCCTGTTAGCGATTCTGTTACCATTCGTATCACCGTAACAGCTGAATCCGCTGTACCGGATGTTGATATCGTTGCAATTAACCTTAATGACCTAAGATCTGGTAACGATGAAATATTACCGCCAAGCGAAAACGATACGGGTGAATTCCCTGAAAACCGTAATGTTGAGATCGTGGTGGTCGCATCCGATGCAGGCCAAGAAGCACTGACATTTGATGCAATTGTTGATACAACCTTGGCAATTACATCTAGCATTGCTACCGCTACGGATACACCGGGTGTTGTAACCGCAACAATCGCGTTTACCTTAGGTCTATTCGACGCGGATACATTGGATAACAACAGCCCATTCGATCCCACATTGTTCACCTTCCAAGCGGCGAACAGCAGCAAGACTGGTACGGCTACCAAAATCATGGATGTAGTCAACACAAGTCAAGATGCTGATATTACTTCAACGCTAAGTGTGAACGGTGGAGAAGCCACAAACTTCCCACCAAGCAGTTCAACCACACGCAGCGCTGGTGATACAGCCGTTATTAACGTCAATGCGGATGATCCGGACAACGATCAGTTTGACTTCCCACAAGTTTCCTTCGAAGGTGACAGCTCTGTATTCACCGTCTCGGATGAACTCGGCGGCGTAGCCGAAAGCGGATCAAATGTCGATACGATCATTACGGTTCAAATCGCTGAAACCGTTGCGGCTGATTCAACTGCTGTAATTACGTACACCATTCAAGAAGATACCTTGGATGCATTGATCACAACTGCTACCTACACGGTGGTTGCTTCGTCCACACCTCCAGTACCAGTCGTACAAGTTGACGAGTTAATCCTCGCTCAAGGTCCTGGTGGCAGCAACTTAGTCAACATCAGAAACTTTGACGAAGGGTCATCTGAAGCAGTAGAAGCGATTATTGATCAATTCCGTTCCATCGGAGATGTTGCCTTACAAACGTGGGGCGGTGGCGATAGTCGTGGTACTAACATTTCCACTGGCGATGTTGATAATGATGGCGATCTTGATTACATACTTTCATTCAGTGAAGTCATTACTCCAGCAACGTTCCCGAATATGTTCATTGCACGTCAGGTCAGTGATAAGAGCCTGGTATCTCATGCAAGACAAGCGTTCCCGAATGGCAATAATGCCACCAACACTGTTCAGTATGCTTCAGGTGAATTGACTACCGCAATCGGTGACTTCTTAGTCGATGGCCAAAACCTAGTCGCCGTTGCACAAGGTACTGGAAGCCAAGACAGTCTTGTTCGTCTCTTCCAAACAACTGGTCAACCGGCACCTAATGGCTGGGCCGTTGTATCTCAATTCCAGCCGCTGGATGACGTACCAAACAACAACAATGCAAATGGTGGAGTATCGCTTGATGCAGTTGATGTTGATGGTGACGGCTTAGCGGAACTGATCGTCGGACAAACCGGAAGCGCATCATCGCTGACACAATTCACAGTTGTTGATGTTGCCGCCGATGGTAACCATGTTCGCAACAACTTCGTCGCCTTTACCGCAGACTTCCGTGGCGGTATCGACGGTGGTGTTGATGTTGCTGGCACAGACCTCAACGGTGATGGAGTCATTGAACTCGTATTCACTACTACTGGTCTTGCCGAAGGCGGAACTTTGGGTAGTTTGGTAACGGTTGTTCGTCCTGTCCTAACCGACAATTCAATCTCCGGCTTTGAACGTCCTGGTGGAAGCTCTACCCTGCAATTGGTTGCTGGTGATGCGAATCCAGGTGGTGGTCTTAGCATTGCTGCTGGTGAGTTTGACGGTGATGATACAAACGGAACAGAACTTCTGTTTGGATCGGGTAGCGGTGCTCCACAATCCTTCTTCCGTATTGTAAAACTAAGTTTTGATGGTACGGATGTAACAGGCGCAACCTTCCTGATCGGACCGCCTAACAACTTCTCAACCACAAGACCTGCATTCTTGGAACAATTCAATCCAACAAGTGGTGCGGTAAATGTGGAAGCAGCCAACCATACTGCTCGTCAGTAATGTTGTTAACTTTCAGTACAAAGGCGGAGAACTTCGGTTCTCCGCCTTTTTTATGTAAGGATGTTCAATGAGAAATTTATTTCTATTCGTTCCGGTATTTTTATTTATCACTTGCAGCCAGCCCGATACAGAAGTTTCGCTGGTTAATACAGAAATTGATTTAATTCATAAATTTAAATACGCCAACATAAAATCCTCATCTCCAGAACTATTTGTTCGGCAGGATTTTAAATCCATTACGCTCGATCAAAATAGACGGTGGTCATTGTTCTCGCATCCAAACAGCGAAATCAACTATTCCAACTTAAACATCACAAATCCTCTCGCGTTCAACTTCTTTATTGGCCTTGATGAACAAGCTTGGAATGACTCAGCAACAACAAAAACGGATGGTGTAGAGTTCTCGATTTTTAACAGCAAAGATGAAGAAATTTATAGCCGCTTTTTAAATCCTGCTAAAAATCCAATGGATAAAGGATGGATTAAAGAAAGTGTGGATATTAGCAACTATAGCGCTGAGTCCCTCCGGGAATTAACCCTTAAAACAAAATCCGGCAATTCCACAACGAGTGATTGGGCGTATTGGGCTGAACCGAAAATAATAATGAATGGCACTAAAGAAACCCATTATGATTCACAAAAACCCAACGTCATTCTAATTACGATCGATACCCTTCGAAAAGATTTTCTCAATTGTTATGGACAAGAATGGATCGATACCCCAAATATTGATTTTCTAGCCGCAAACGGCATTCTCTTTGAAAATGCGTACGCCACCTCATCCACAACCAGTCCTTCTCATGTTTCCATCTTCACTTCTTTATATCCATACAATCACGGTGTTATTGGTAACATTTACTACAAAGCGGATAAAATCCCTACCTTCACGCAAATTATGAGTGAGATGAACTACAAAACCGGAGCGGCTGTTAGTATCGTCCATCTCAAAAAAAATATCTGCGGATTAGGTAACTACTTTGATACCTATCATGAGCCTATCGATACCACCGATACCGACAAATGGAAATTGACCAATTCCGGCTATTCGACTGTCAGCGCGGGAATCGAATTCATGGATGAGAATCACAACAACCCATTCTTTTTATGGCTCCACGTTTATGACCCTCACATGCCGTATATCCCCACTGCGGATTACGACTATATGTACTATTCCGGAAACCCAAAAAGCCCGGAATTCAACTCCATGAACGATGCGTTCTTTGACCGGCTGTTTAATATAAACAATGAACAATGGATGATCGGCATTCGGGATATTAATTTTTTCAAGCGGCAGTATGGCGCCGAAATTACCTATATCGACGATCAAATCGGTCGGGTTCTTGAAGCGTTAAATCGGCTAAACATCGATGACAATACCATTATCGCCTTTACCGCGGATCACGGCGAAAGTCTTGGTGAGCACGATATCTATTTCAACCATTGGAGCCTACACGATGTCGAAATCGCCGTTCCGTTGATCTTATATTATCCAAAACAACTCCCCAAAGGAAAACGAATTGATGACCGGGTAAGTATTATCGATATCGCGCCCACGCTCCTCGATGTCTTGGGCGAGGAAGATAACTTCTTTAACCAAAATATATTCGACGGCATCTCTCTTACCCCCTATTGGAAACAAAACAAAACGATTGAAAGTAGAGATCACATCTTCGCCAATTCGCTAAACTACATTCAAACCGCCTCTATCGGTGAACGATACAAAGTAAATTGGTATATCCGCGGCGCGATCTACAATGAAGAGCATCTTGTCCTTACCAAAGATAAAGTAAGAGTTTTTGATTTAATCAACGATCCGGAAGAAAATTCTCCGGTAGCGTCTTTTATATGGGATGCGGAACCCCAACCCCGGCCAGATGGATTTAAGGATATGGAATTGGACGACAAGTTGATGATTATCCGGGATGAATCCTGCCAAAGAAAAGCACCCACAATCGCTGAGTTAAAGCAACGATTGGCATCTGGCAAAACTGATCATCACATCGACCCCGCGTTAAAAAATGATGAGGAATTTTATCAAGAAGTCCATTTTGCTTTAGAGAGAATCCTTGCTCAAATGTGCGCCGATATCAAGGACAAACTGGTCAAAATCCCCGGCATTACTTCCTTTGAAAATGAACTGGAATGGCGCAGCGGAAACATAACAGACCCAACCGTACAGGATCAACTCAATTCACTGGGCTACGGCGCCGATTAAGTAAGAATTCAACTCCATTTATTTTTAGGAGGGCAAGGGTCCCGCCGGGCCGGAAGCACCCGCCGTTGTTGCCCCCCCTATTAAGGGGGGGTAGGGGGGATTAAAGAATCAACGCACTCCACCCTCTCTTGAAGCGCAACCCTGGCAGGGCCAGGCTCCCGCCGAGCCGGAAGCACGCAATGTCATAGATTGAAGCAACCAAACTCGAAAACGCAACATCTTCTCCCCCAAGTCTGGGGAAGACACAGAGGGGGACGGCCATGTTTGATAAAAACCGGGGAGCATCGACTACCAGCCGGTACATCAATCTTTAAGCTTCAATTCGTACACATTTATGAAATTTGGCATAATTATTTGATGATTTCCCTTTCTTAAGATATTGTTATTGTCAGAATGATATCGGGTTGAAATTGTGCATGCTGAATACACCACGTTTTTTTCAAGTAATATTATGCAGTCTTATGTTGTATACCTTTGCTTCACAATATAGCCCTGCCCAAAACAACACAATCACCGGCGCGGTATTCCCCAATCAAAGAATGCCCCTGCCGGCAAATTATGATTTTCCCATAGATATCTCACCGGACGATAAAAACGCACTGATTTCGCGCATCGAAATTCAAGTCAACGCGGATCATCCCAATCCCTCCGAAGCACAAATTATCCTGATTGCCCCCAATGGTCTTTCAACTCTATTATTTCCTGCCAATCAAACCGGATTGCCTCCCAACATCAACAAAACCTTTCTTTCAAGCAATACTCCATCCCTCAAAGATTTGACTGCCCTTACAGCAAACGGAAAATGGACATTGCGGTTTCGAGATGAAAAAGAAGGCAATGTCGGCAAACTCAATTTTTGGAACATCACCATTGAACCCGCTTTGACAGAAGACTTTAACATCGGTGATTCCAATCAATTTCTCCAACTGGAAGTAGACGGATACGGCAGCTTTGGCGATCAAGGTTTCGGTACCAATATAGGCGCTCAATATCAGCCCAATCCGGATATCGGGACTGACAATACGGTCTTTCATTCTACTATGTATCTTCACGGCGAAAACGAATTTTTGTCCAGCTTGGATATGTATCCCGGTAACAAAAAAGAGCCGGTCCCTTTGTCTTTTGCGAATAATAAATGGGGCAGCCAATTTCAGATTCAAAAAGGTAACGTACGGCTCATCCAGGAAACCATTCGAAGCGCGACGTACGATTTTACTCTTGTGCAAAAATACACCTTTCAATTTAATTCCCCTTTGGATGAACCCTATATCATTAGCCGTTACCTCAATTCAAAACTTGATCCGTCCCGCAATAGCAATTACCCCGCTTTAAATATGGATGAAAGCGGTTCTGTCCGCTCGTTAACCATCTTTAATGAGTTAAATGAATCCATTCAAGAAGAAAGCACATTTCTCGATATCGCGTTTGAAAGTGATACCGCCGTTCTTTTTGGTTTCCAAATAAAAGAGTGGCAGACTGGGGAAGAATTTCCTGTTGTTTTGCACCGCGAAAATTTAAACATCTATGAACCGGAACGGTTTGGCGAAATTCCATCTGAATTCGACACCAACAACGACGGCATTACCGACCCCGGCAAAGGCTTCGACGCCGCCCTCCTGCTCGGCATCGAAATCCCCGCCGGAACCACCGAAGCCGAAATCACCTTCTTCACCACCTGGGGATTCTCCAGCCCCAGCGTTGTTCTGCAAGCCACGGATCCCATACAAACATCCACTCCAACACCCATGGTTCCAACGCTGCCGCCGGGCATAACTCCATCACCAACCCCCACAACGGCAGAACCAATACCAGGAAACCAAACACCGCGATGGATCAAACGCATCCCCGATTTACGCTTTCTGCAAAACCAAACTGCGCCCAACGTGCTCGATCTGGATGAGTATGTATTCGACCCCGATACCCCCCAAAACGAACTCGCATACAGCATCATCTCCGGGCAAAATCTGCCGTTTACCATCGATGAAGAAAATCGTCTATCCTTCGGTGAAGTCTCCGAACCCCGTGACTACGGTTTCATAACCGTCCAAGCCTCGGACGGCGCCGCCACCATCGCCCAAAACATCCGCGTAAAAGTATCATCCGTTATAACAAAAACATTTCACCAAATACCGCCCATCATCCTCCAACCCGGAGAAGTATATCAAAGCACATTTTCACTTGATGATTTGGTTTTCGCCAAAAGCGGAGACCAATCTATCATTTGGGAACCGGTTGATGAAAACACCGGTTATGATGTAACAATATTAGCGGATGACCGCTTTACGATAACATCCACAGGCGCCGCATCCACAAATCTTCAGTCCATCCCATTCATAGCCCAGCGTGGAGACGTGCCCGTCCCCACCGCGACCAATACGAACACCCCGCCGCCAACGGCAACCTTTACCCCCACGGCAACAAACACGCCGTCACCTACTATGACATTTACCCCAACTTCCACCAACACACAAACCGCTACCCCAACCGCTACCAATACACCGCAACCGGCATTTACACCAACGCCGGTACCGACTGTCGAGCCCACTGCGACCGATACGCCAACCTCTACGGCTACCCAAACCCCAACACCAACGCAAACCAATACCCCGCTGCCAACCAACACGCCAACCGGTACCCCAACACCGCGCGCGACCAATACGCCGTCCGTCACTCCATCCCCATCGCCAACACCAACCCTCGGCTGCTCGCTCGCGTTTAATTTTGATGACTTCATCAGCACAGCCGTCATGACCGGCCCGGTGGAAATCACGGCTTCGAAAAACAACCAAAGCGATAGCCAGCAATTGCTGCTTACCCATTTGGATGAAGGCAGTATCGGCATCTATGATACCGGCAACAGCGGCATTCAAGAAACCGGCGTCATTCCATCCCAACCCGGTACCGCAAACACAATTCTTTCTGATATAAATAATGACGGCATAGAGGATGTCATAACCCTAAACGTCTTCGAAGAACGCCTGATTCTCTATCTCTCAACCCCGGAAGGGACCTATCAGCAAAGCGCCGCTTTACCGCTGAACGGTGAAAATATCGTGGAATTCGATGCAACCCTCAACGGCTCCCGTTACCGTGGAATGACATTAGAGCAAACTTCAGAAGATTCCGCTGTCGTTGTGGTCCGCTCCCGTTCATCACTATTGCGCGTCCAAATTCAATCCAGCCAAATGAACGTTCTGACCCGCATCCCGGTTGATGGCCTTATCCGTTTCATTCAATCCACGGATTTAGATGCCGATGGAGACAACGATTTAATCGTTGCAGTTCGCCGCCCCAATGCCAACGAAGAATTGTTTGTCTACCGCTTTGCGGAGAATGATTACACCCTCTCTCAAATCATCCGGGTCGATACCGATTTCGAAGGCAACTTCCCCCGCGATGTCTTCTTCAACGACTTCAATTTCGACGGCAGAATGGATATCGGCCTCTTAACCTTCAGCAACGCCATCCGCATCTATGCTGGACAGGATAATGCTGGGCAGGATAACACTGGACAGGATGACGGCCTCTTTACGCTGTTAAGCGAATCCAGTCCCTTCCCGCCCGGTGTGGTCTTGGCTATCACCTCTGGAGATTTAGACCGCAACGGAGACATCGATATCGCGGCCCTGCACGAAAACCAAGATGGCCTCAATCTCTTCCTCATCTGCGGAAACGACCCGCTCCAATTTACCGAACGTAAACTCATTCGCGTTCAAAACTTTGTTCTGGCCGGCCAGCAATACCATCTCCGGCTGTTGGATCTCAACGGCGACGATGACCTCGATATCATCTTCACCCGCAGTTTGTTTAATGATGTAATAACGTTGGAAAACCGTGAGCGTTGATGATGAAACAGACTCTCATTCACATATTCTTTCTCTCAGCTTTGAGCGCCTTTGCCCTCGCGCAAGACCCGCCCTATCCGGATGGCGATTTCGATGTCATCTCCATCCCCGTCGGGATATCCTCCAATCCGTCAGGAGCCAATTTCTCCGGTTCCACGGTATCCGAAATGGGACTATCCGTGAATCCGGTCCCTGGTTTTGACGAAATAGCAGAGGTAAACGCTTCCGAAGATAAGCTGGAAATCACCCTGCAACCCGGGCAAGCGGTACGAATCCAAAGCGCGCCCCTATCGATCTCTTCCGCAAAAGCCTATTTTTCCTGCATGGCACAAAACGAAGGCAGTGAACTGCAGCAATCCGCATTGGCCCTCATCGATCTCAACGATACCAATAACATAGGCGCCGCAATCTCCCAAGCGCAAGATATCCCCAACGAAAGACGCGCGTACAGTTTTGAATACGAGCCCAAATCCGGTCAAGTCATTTTGCTGATTCAGCTGGTCGGACCCGCAAACGGCTTTTCGGTTGTCACCTTAGAACGCCTGCGCGTGTTGGATGGCTATACCGATCAAGACTTCTCCCTTGGCGTCACCAATATCTCCATGGTCGAACACTTCGGTAATGGAATTGATTCTGTCGTCAAAGATGAGCAAATCAGCACCGCTGGTGGAGTCGTAGATGATTTTCCCATAAATCGTACCAAGTTTCCAAATTCGAACGCTGCTTCCCTTTTCTTGAGCACGACTGCCCCATCCGATCTGATTCAAGTATCCATCCCCCTCGAACGGTTAGAACTTGAACTCAACAACAACGCGGAGCACATTCGTGTTTATGCAAGGCTGCATGTGAATCGCCAAAGCGGCAGCGAAGGGATTCTTACAGCAGCATTGTTCAGCGGTGTCAGCGGTAGCGGGGGGTTTACACAACATACCATCGCATCCATTCCTTCGGGTGATGAGTGGCTGCAAATCCAAACCCCGGTGGAATTCCTCAAGCAATCCACCGGTTCGCTGGTGTTGATCCTGCAAATCCGTGATGGCGCGGCAGCCATCCTGGTGGATGACGTCTCCCTGCACGTCCGCCGCGAATCCCCCTACTTTTGGGATTCCGGCACCCGCAGCATCCCCACCAACACCCCAACGCCGTCGCCAACCTTACCCCCGGCACCCCCAACCGATACCCCAACACCACGTCCCACACGTGATCCCATTCAGCCGGTTATCGATGTCCCCGCGGGCCGATTTATTCGCGGCAGCACACTCACGACCTTTGGTGGAGACGTGCCGGCAGACAATCCCCAAGAACGGCTGGATGAACTGCCCCAGCGTGAAATTCAAATTACTTACAATTTTAAAATAGACCGCTTTGAAGTATCCAATCAGCTCTACAATCAATTTTGGAGCACTTTATCCGGAGAGGAAAAAGAGCGCCGTAAACCGGGTAGAAATTCAATTACGGATGTGGATATTAGAGGCGAGGATTTTGAAACCGCGTTGCGAAACCACCCCAATCATCCGGTCGTATCCATCACATGGAGCGATGCCATGGCCTTTTGTGAATGGCGTACGCAGTTCGAAGGAAAAGTAGGCCAAGCCTACCGCCTGCCCACCGAAGCGGAGTGGGAATATGCGGCACGAGGCA
This sequence comes from uncultured bacterium, assembly GCA_964449065.1. Lineage (GTDB taxonomy): Bacteria > Hinthialibacterota > Hinthialibacteria > Hinthialibacterales > Hinthialibacteraceae > CAYVAZ01. The sequence goes on along the minus strand of CAYVAZ010000043.1, from coordinate 6,683 downwards.
CAACACAAGCAGGCGAACAGCCCCGAACCTATCCTTGGGGATCGAGAGATCCATCGAAGTTACCGGAACCGCCCGCGAATTATCAATCGCCGAAAATTGATGGTGTACAAATAGACGGCTATGAATTTACAGCCCCGGTAGATGAGTATCCCTCCGGCGCCTCACCCTTTGATGTATTAAACTTATCCGGCAATGTGTTCGAGTGGTGTTTGGATTTGTATGACTCTAACTATTACGCGCAATCTGCGAGTGTTGATCCGATGGGGCCGGAATTTGCCGTAAGCGGGCAGCGTGTCATTCGCGGCGGCAGCTGGGACCGTTCGGTTGAAGACATGCGCTCTGCCCACCGCGTACCCGCATCCGAACTCAGAAGCGAGTCCGTTGGCTTCCGCTGTGTATTGGTACCAACCAAAAATATGCCCACACCCACCATGACCCCAACAGCAGCCAACACCCCAACCCCGCGGCCCACGGCAACCAACACCCCCATTCTGCCGCCCACGCCTACCCCAAAACCAGACCCTGGCGCCGTCATAGAATCCCCCTTAGGCATCGAAATGGCATACGTCCCATCCGGCACGTATGCCAGAGGCAGCGAACCCGGGGATGATTTCGGCAACGCCCAAGCCGATGAAAGCCCCAAACGCAATATCACCATCACCGAATTTTTCATCGACCGCTTTGAAGTTTCCGTCGATCTATACCGCCAATTTGTAAATGAAACCAGTCACGAAGGCATCGGTTCGATTGATGACCCCATCTTAGCTTCCAGTGCAAATAATCCCGTTGTGCAGGTCACGTATGCTGACGCCCAAGCATTCTGCAGCTGGCGTTCCGCCAAGGAAGGCATCCTCTACCGCCTCCCCACCGAGGCCGAGTGGGAATACGCCGCCAGCTTCAATCAAGATGTTCCATACCCCTGGGGCGACAGTGCGCCCTTGCCGATGTCGCAGTTCGCTAACCTAAACGGAGAAGGAGACGGCTACGAATTCCTTGCCCCCGTGATGGAATATGATAAAGGCCAATCCCCGTTAGGCGTTTTCAACATGGCCGGTAACGCCGCCGAATGGTGCTTGGATTGGTATGCCCCAAATTACTATCAGGAATCACCTGATTTAGACCCCCAAGGCCCCCAAACCGGCAGTGAACGGGTGATAAGAGGCGGTTCGTGGAGAGACGGACAATCAAAAGCCCGCAACGCTTCCCGCCAATCCCTCGATCCTGATAGCAATGTAAATTTTGTCGGCTTCCGCTGCGTCCGCCCCATACGCTGAAGAAATTTCCGGGTTATTTGTCTATTTATATTCAGCGTTAACCCGCTCATATTATTGCACATAGAAATTCATCGAACCCAATATTTATCAGAGTTTTACAACTTATGACATCATTTTTCATAATCCCTTTTTGCTGTGGAATTGTAGTGTGATATACTATAAGCAGAAATAAGTTTAAAACATTTTCGTAAATTCTAATGATAAATTTGGTGGTTATACCAAGTTACATATAAAAAGTGAGTTATCTTTTATGCAACCATATGGGGTGATGAACTGGGGTGATGAACCCTGTAGGGTGGGCTCAAAGCGAAGCGTAGCCCACCATGGCCACTAATTAGGATTGTTAAATTAGCGTTACGATAAGACTAAGCGAATGAATGACTTATCGCTTTTCTTTCTCGATAATCCTTAATTATATCAGTTTTAAAATCTATAAACATCCGGTATGAAGATTACGAAATTGATTCAAAACTTCCCATAGGAGAAGCGTTACACTAGAGATAATTAACCGTTCTACATGGCGTATGGTTTCAATTGATTGTTTTCCCAGCAATCAAGTGATCTCTCCTAAAACCCATACACCACACATTCCCAACTGCTGCGGTTCCTCCCGAACCGTTTTCCCTCTGGTTCTACCCTCCGCCAGAGGGATTTTTTTTTACGAATTTGACGTTAACGCACTTCTGTGATACTAATACGGATTCAAATAAATAATGATGAGTCACATACTCCTCCCCCAATGCAATGGGGGAAGCTGGGTGGGGTTAAATGGTTGGAGTTTTCAACTTTCATGCCCCTTGTTCCTTAAAAGGAGACACAATCAAAATTAAATTGAAATGGGATAATAATTTCTATCATGAATAATCGTGCGGTATTCCTGTCTATTCTTCCACTATTTCTTCTTGCAGAGGTCTGTGCCTTCCCGCAGGTAGATGATATTAAAGCTATTTTCGAGAAAGCGGATCAATCCATTTCCGGCGTTTCCATTACAGGAACCATGACCACCTTTACCCCGAAAGAGTATTACAACAAAAAGGCTGTTATGTACCGGGAAAGGACGAAGAAAAGGCAAGACAGGCAAAAAGATAGAACCAATGGTTTGCTGAGGCGAATGGTCAGCAATCATTTGAATAAAACTATGAATGATCCCAGTGAAATTGCCAATTTTGATTTTCAGAAATTCGGTAATTTTATGAGCGTAGGAAGAAACCATCGCGACCCGGAAGAGGTATTTCCCTTAGCGGAAGAAGATGTTACCCGGGTTTGGGATTTTCAGGTCATCTATGCAAATGGCAAAACGCTCGTAACCATTGACCGGGAGCCGGATTCTGCGGGCAAGGGAAAGTATATGCGGTATAAGGAGATTACTTTACGTGAATCCAATCGGGATGTTTCCATCACGATTCCAAAATATGAAAAGACTGATGATCCCAAACTGAAGCCGTATACCATCCCTCGAAAAGAAGTGAGAGAAAAAGAAAAGCCAACCAATCTGTTTTTGAGTTTTAGCGCTCACAAATTCGGACGGGGATTGTCGTTTCTTCCAGTAAAGAAAATGGTGAAATCCAAGCGTTCTCATGCGGAAGAAGGTGATCTTTACACTGTTTTTATGGGGACCGGCAGTATGTATTATACGCCGCAGCAAGGTGAAATGCTGGTTGATGCAAGCAAGGGATATTGTTGGACGGAAGGGTATTTTTATTTGCAAAATGAATTGGATACGGAATTTCACGCCTCCAAATTTAAGCGGCAGGGTGGTATTTGGTTTCCCTACCGTGTGGAAACGGTTTCTTACCTTCCCAAAGATGAGCAGTCGGAAGCCAATAAAATAAGAAGCCAATCCGTCTTGGAAATTGACCGGATTGAGACCGGATTGCAAATAGAATTAAATGAAGACAATATGATCGAAGAAGAAATAGATGTCATTGAAAGCCATGAATCCGTTAATGGTTCTGGATTAAAAACGGTTCATTCTACTATAAAAATAATTGATTCGGATCAGAAAGAATAATACTTGTGAATACCCCAAATGTTCTTATACTGATTCTATTTAAGATTGTTCGGAAAAGAAAACGCTAAGTCGTTCTTTCGCTGAGGCTTATCGCCGCGCTTACTCTGCAATCCAAAACGGAAACCGTACACTCACCACCACGGGGTTTAACGAAATCCAACTGGAATCACAGCGTCCCGGTCCATCTGCACCGATTCGACAAGATACCCCGCCCCTTCCACATCACGAATCGCGGAGGCAATGGCTTCTTGCAGTGACAGATGCTTTCGATCGAACTCCAATTCTAATCCTTTACTACAGACACCAATAGAACAATCATTGCATCCTGCATCCCCCAGTGCATCGGTCGCATCCAACAATGCTTCATCGGATAGATGTCCTGCAAATGGTTTACTCAGGATCAAGCGAAAGTGATATTCGGTCATGAAACAAACTCCTTTCAGAAGCCATTCTCAGTTGGGCCGGGACAACGGTTTACTTTGCGGCGAATGGCATTGGCGTGATTTTCCGGATTACGGGGAGTAGACCAAATCGACATACGGCAGTCTCGATGTCCGTATTGGCAATGAATGATGCCCCATGCATGAGCCCTTGAACCAGCCTTCTTGATTGTCCAACCGAAAGATCCGGCAAAACGCAAAGCCTCTCGAATGTGTTTGTTAGGATGCTCCACCATTAATGTATCATAACCGCTGCTTGAAACTTGGCATAGGTTTTTTATTATCCGTTCGCCCTAAAACGGAAACCGCACACATACCACCGTGAGGGCGAAGGACTAGAGCGTTTCAGAGTTGAATAGCCGGGTAGCACCGGCTTCCAGCCGGTACATGATAAAACGCTTTGTAATCAAAACGCATTTTTGATAATCACTATAACGAATCATGAATCTCTGGTCACCCATCCCTGTTTTTAGGATTATACCGCCTGCTTGAGATGCTTTCAAATTATTGCCTTGGCGGATACAATCCTGCTATGGATACAATCTACATTTCTTCCGATATGGAAGGTGTGGCCGGGGTGGTGGACTGGCCGGAGACGGAATCCGGGCATCCGGATTATGACCGCTTTCGCCGCATCATGACCGATGAAGTCAATGCCGCCGTTGAAGGCGCGGTGCAGGGCGGGGCAACCGGTGTTGTGGTGAATGATTCACACGACAGCATGAAGAATATTCTCATCGAACATCTGCACCCCAAAGCATCGCTGCTGAGCGGCAATCCAAAACGTTCATCGATGATGGAAGGAATTGACTCCACTTTCAGCGGCGTTTTCCTCACCGGTTATCACGCGCCTGCCGGGACGACGAGCAGCATTCTTGATCACACCTACTCCAGCACCACGCACCGGGTTTTCGTCAATGGAATCGAAGCGCCTGAGATGCTGCTGTTTGGGGCGGTGGCAGGTGAATGCGGTGTTCCTATCAAACTGGTGACGGGGGATGAAACCACCTGCGCCCTCGCGAAAGAGTATTTTGGGGATATCGCAACTGTAGCCGTCAAAAAAAGCGTCTCCCGCAGAGCCGCCTTATCGAAACCGTTGCAGACTGTTATGCAAGAAATAAAAGAAGCAGCCAAGGACGCGATCACCTCGCCCGGCAAGGTATTCAGGTTTGAGTCGCCCTACACCCTAAATGTAGAGTTTCAACACACCCGCCAGGCGGATGAAGCATCTGTGGTACCGCTGGCGGAACGGATAGACGGGTATACATTGCAATATGTGCATACCAACTACAACGTCATCATCGACGCCTTCCGCGCGATGGTGCATTTGTCATACCGATGAGTTTGTTAACCGCGAATGAACGCGAATGTGTGCGAATAACAGCGGGAGCCTCGCCCTACCACGACTTGATTCGCGAGCGGTGGGTTGGTACAAAGCGCCCCAAGGTTGCTAATTGAATTATTGTTGATTTAATACAAACTCCATATTTCAATGGATGAATTCATCGTATATTCAATGTGTAGTTTTGGCTCTATTTCCCCAAATTCAGATGTCGCGTAGGCACGCACTGATCTTGAAGTGTTTTCATCACCAACGATGATCCATCCATAGTTGGGAACATCGCCGTTAACCCAGTTTTGGATATCTTGCACTACTCCTGATCCATTCCAGATAATTGAAGCATTCATTTCTGCCGGGATAATTGCCTCCGCGCTACTTTGTGATTCGAATGTGCCGCCTGGGGTATCCCACAATTGCACCCCTTCTTGTGTTGAGTTCCAACTCACGGCATTATCAACAAATTCACCTCTTTCGTCGATACCCGAACCTTCCGTCCATACCTGATTGAGGCGGTGAAGCGTTTGTGCCGTTTCAGAAGGTCCATTCCCGGCAAAATCCACGACCACGATTTCAAGCATCGCGCTTAAAATAACAGATTGCGGAGGGATATCGCTTAAATCAAATCGAATTAACGTTCTTCTGATATCGCCTTTCCCATTTAGCCCGGCCCGCATAAAATCCGACCCGCCGGAATTTCCCGTTGAATTTTCGGAAAATATGGTTGAATCAATGGTGGTTTCTTCCCCTTGAATATCAACATTGGTTTGCGAGTGCACCGATAATACAGCTGTGCCCACAAATACGAATAAAACAATCAAATACTTTGCATACATGATCAACTCCCTAGGAACGTTATTGTATTTTGATTATGGATTATGGATTTTGGTTACAGTAATTTACGTGCATCAACAATTCTTAATTCCGTTAGTTGTCGAAGAGACCGAGCCCCTTTTTTGTCAGTTAACACGACCAACCGTAAGGGACCTTCTTTTGTTGATAAAGGTTGACCATCTTTTTCCCATACGACATACGCTTTTGTTGTGCCCATCATTTCGGATACTTCTGCACAACTGAATACAACTTGATATCCGGTATTATCTGTTGCGATAATCACTTTTCTCCAGCCGCTGCGCCGTTCATTGGCTGGAACGTCTTTTCGGCTTTTTCCCTCTGTAAAACCGAAATGAATGAGGATGGTATCGAGTGATACCCCCGTTAATTGATGAGATACCCCATCATGATTCCAATCAATTGTCTCTACGTGTAGTTTTTGAAGATCATCCCGGTTGAGTTTGCCGTTTTGTTCTAAATCTCCTGTTACCGTGAGTTGAGCTTCGCTGTCATTGCTGGAAACAAGGATTGCGGCGTTCCACACCAAAAAGGCGAGAAATAATACTGTTATGCCTCCTACGACCTTACCGTTTATCCGTACGTTCATAATGGCAACTCCATTTTTGAAAAGATTTTCACGATACAACGAGAAATCATATGCTTATCATAAGTTAATATTGCATAACAATTGATTGTTGTAAACCCCAAATAATATTTATATAAAATAATTACTCATGTTACGCAACGAAGAGACTGTCGTTGTTATCCCCCCTTATTAAGGGGGG
>CAYVAZ010000042.1:14563-22090 GCA_964449065.1 uncultured bacterium | reverse complement strand
GTTATGGTATTGGGGGGGGTGTTGTACCGGGGGGGGGAGTGTTTATTCTCTATCTGCAACCCAACCTGTGGGTAACCCACCCCAACCCCTTAATATCCTTATCGAAATCTAGTGTTCACACCAGCTAAATTCTCATGCCTTTCAAGGCTACCTGAAAGTGCCCCTATAGTGACTGCGAGGCCCATTTCCATAGCCTTCTTGGTCTTATCGATCTCAGCCTGCAAGAGGTCTTCTCGGTGCTTCCCAAGCTGCTCTTCCTGATCCAGAGCCATCTGTTCGACCCAATAGGCAACAGCCATCGCCAGAGCATCCAGCCTGTCATCATGCACCAAGGCTCCCTTCTCACGGGTGATCCGGGTGAACTGGTAGAACAGTTGATAGGCTAGAGCCTTCTCGGGTGGGAGGTCTCGGGTCGAGTCAAAGTCCTGCTGGATGACCTTCCGAGACACCACAAGCCTATGCTGATTGACCACAGGCTCCAGCACATCAATGATCCGCTGCTCCTTCGATTTGGAGCTACGGATACCCTCGATTGTTACAGGGTAACCTGCCTGTCGGAAGTAGGGCTTGATTAGCTCGACGAACATGCCATCCCCAAAGTTATCCTCGACGACCACCATGTTCACCTTCTGGCGCTTGGCGATCTCGACGAGTTCCTTCAAGGTCTCTGCTGAGTAGCCTCCAGACAGCCCACCAGCCTCAGGTACATAGAGGTTGGAGTTGAGCATCTTCACCACGGCATAACCCGTCTCATCGGCTCCTCGCCCTGATGGGTCGATAGACATGACTGACCCCGTGAAGGGAAGCCATTCGGTAGAGAGCATCATGGGCTTGTGGTAGATATCCCCTGTAAGGCCCACCGCAGGGAGATCACCTATCATGTAGTCCCTCGATCCTGCCCATGCGATTGTGGCTGGAGCTTGGTCGACCGGGATATCCATCACGATCAGATCGTTGAGCTTGAGAGGGAACTTCTCAGCGTCACTCAAACGGGTATCGAGCATGAACTGCAAGGCGAACCCTGAGCGACCATAAGACAACTCTCGTTGCATCAGGTCTATATCAGAGAACCTGTCGGGGTCTGTTGAGGTGTTCTTCTTGGCCCCACGCTCGATCTTGTCCATGATGTAGGGTGCAAGGTGAAGCCCGTAGTTCGACAGCTTGTCATCGTCGGGATACCTTGCAGGCCACACTCGAAGTTTGTACCCACGAGTGAGTAGAACATTGTAAATGGTCATCTCGGTCTGCGGGGTGCCAAGGAAGATCACTCGACCACCCGGCTTGAGGATAGCATCGAACTCCTTCACCCGCTCCGAGAGGTTGTCCCTCATAAGCTGGGTTGCAGAGTTGTTGGGAACCTCGATGTCATCCGCAATGATGATATCCGCACGGCCACCCGTAAGCTGCCCTGTGATGCCTCTGCTCTTCACTGAGGGGGCATGTGAGGCTCGGGCCGGTCCTACGTCAAAAGCGATCTTCGACTGTCTCTGGTCCCTCTCAGGGATCAGGTGATTGAGTATCGCGATATCGTAGATCAGTCTGAGGGTGAATGTGGTGAAGTCGTCTGCACGGTCCTTACTCGCCGAGACGACCATGATATTCAACTGTGGGTTCATATAGAGGAGCCACACAACGAACGCTGAGGTAATCCACGACTTACCGACCCCACGGTAAGCCTCGATGATGATGCGCTGCATGTCGTCTTCCGACGAGGCTGAGAAGGCGCACTTCTGCAGGTAGTTTGCGATATCGTATTGGATCGGGGTCGGAGGCGGAAGCCCTAGATGCTTCCACACCATGTACAGGAACCGCCTGAAATCAGACAGGGGATCATCCTTGATGGACAACCCCCTGCTGGTGACTCCTTCGAATAGCGGTCGTAATTGACCACTGGGTTCTTCGATCATTGGAAGGGTCTCTTTTCGTGTTAGTTGATGGTGGTATCGTCACCAAACTCAGGGAGATCGGCGAGGCTCTTTGCAAGCTGGCCGATAGCGTTGTCATCCTTGGCCATCGCCGTGATGTCGTTGTCCTTGAGGAACTGGCGGATCACCCCAAGTTCCGCTGCAGTGAGCTCGGCGGGGTCACCTTGGAGTTTATCGACCAGCGTCCTCGCCAGAAGCTCATGAAGCTTGTGGACAGTCTCCGTTTTCGCAGCCATCAGTAGAGGTTTCCTTTCTTGAGAGGAGGAAGAGACTCACGAGCGATCCCTTTCTGCTTCTCGTATGTCCGAAGACCCCCAAGGCCTAGAAGGTTTAGGGTGAGGGTCATCAGGATCGAGGAGTCGATCTCTGGAAGCTGGATCGAGGGGTCGATGAATGTGGCGATCATACCCGAAAATGGATAGATCAGCACCGCATAAGCGATGCCAGCCGCACAGACCCACCCAATAGCGGGTCTCCACCCAGCCACGAAGATCGAGGCGTGCTTGGCTTCTTCCAGATTGGTTAGAGCTTGGTAATGATGGGGCTTCGCGAGTTCCTCAATGACCTTCAGCTTGGCCTCAGCACGCTCCTTATCGGACGTGAAAAGGTTGTCGAGACCTTTGAAGGCGCTATCAACGACACTTGGGATAGCCCCGGTGATTGCAGTCACAGGGTTCATCGTACTTATTCCTCTTCTTTCTCCATATCCAAGAACTTGATAGGGCGCTTGCTAAGAACACGCACCCTAAACCACTCAAAGATACGGATTGCAGTCCATATGATCGCAAACAAGGCGGCAATGGCTGGTAGAAATTCAGTCAGAGACCCTAACACTACCCCCAGTGACAATACATCTGCTCCATTTTTTACGAGGTCGGGTAGTCGGAATGCCTCAACGGGTATCGGGGTTGATGGAAAGTTCTTCATAGGTTACCTGCTGGTTGTTACAAGTCGCCTGCTTGACGAAACAACTCGTCAATTTCCTCTTGCGAGGAGGCGACACCGAGGAGCGAAGCCACTTCAAGGACATCTGGATCAGTCCTTTCATACTCAACCGCGTCTGTGACACGGAGCTTGAGGGCTTCGGCCTCGATTGCGGTGAGCGCTCCCGCCGCCTGTGCTTCATCGATCTCACTTAAAATGTCACTTCTGGATAGACCCAGAATAAGGAGAACGAATGTCCAGAATTTCAGGCGGGAAACGGTCTGCGGTGCGGGTTTTCTAAGCTTCGGCATCTTCGGGTTCCACCACTGTTATCTTGGCGTCCTTTGAGAGCCACGGGAAGGGGGGCAGGAGCCTCAACTCCCACTCCCCGGTGTCTCCCAGCTCGAACTCAAGAAGGTTGTCCTGAGCGATCTCCCAGCGTTCTACGAACTGTCCCTCGTAGTAGCACTCGACAACCGTCTCCGCAGGGAACTTATAGCTTGAAGTCAAAGCTCCCACGACGATTGGTGTCGGAACGACAGGAAGAGAGGGTCGGTTGGTGATGTAACTGCCCGTGTAGTAGTGCGTTTCGGGAGTTACAGCTTGGTCGTACTCAGCCAACGGCTCTGCATGGACAATCCGACTGTCCGCTGTTAGCACATCCAGACGTTCCTGCAGGTTGTCCGCAGTAACTTGGATGTCCACCAACGACAGCTTCCCGTCGTCAGCGCATAGTGCATATTTCATATATTACCTCTTGAACGTAATAGCTTCGATTTTGTGCCAGTTCAATATGAGTTCTCGCCCAGCCCCGGCGTTGTATTTTTTATAACACTGGAACTTTAGGGTGATTGGACTGTTCGAAAAGAATCCGCGACTTAGAGACTCTTGCCTTTTAAAAATCTTGTAATCGTCAAAGTCGTCATCGGGCAGTGTATACGACGCAATCGTAGTATTACCAACTTGAATACGAACACCTCCTCTATCATAGTTATAAACCGCCGTCTTCCACTCACCGACCACTCGCGAGAATAACGTGAAACCGGGTGGAAACGTATAAGACTTTACAGTAGTCCAGTCACTATTAAAAGCACCATAGTCAATAGCGCTGGCGACTACAAGACTCTCTGAAATCGAGTGTTGAATTAACTTCAGAGTATCAATAGACTCATCGAAAAGCTGCACGCCGTTGAGACTAAAAGTCCCTTCGACATTCGTATCACCAGAAAGGGTGATGCTATCAGCTTCGATCTTTACAACGTCACCACCGATCTTCAGCTTTGATCCAAGCACATTGTTCGACAGCAGATCGATGAACGCCAGACGGTTCCCTGATTGGACCTTGATCCCATACTTCGCAGTCAGATCACCCTGCAGGGTTGCTAGGGTCGACCCTTGCACATCCACAGTAGCCTTTAGAGGGCCGATATCTTTGTCTGCATTCTTTGCAGGCTTTATTGAAATCTCGTGGAAGATAATGTGCTTAGGTTGGATGAGGCCCAAACCGGCATAGGAACCTATGACGTACACGACATTCTGTTGGAAGGTTCCATACCAAGCTTCAGGTCTCTTACAGATAGCAACTGCTCGATAGCGGTTTGTTGTATTGGCAACTTTCGTCACATCGAAGTCATTCGATAGAGCTTTTTGGGTACGAAAGGTTTGATTATCAGTGTTTCGCCAATCAAACAAAATTCCTGCGCCACCTAACCCACCACTTAGCAACGAGTATTCAACGACAACAACATATGCTTCTTCATTTTCAACACCAATCCATCTACTATTGTTGTAGCTGTGTACATATATCCCTTGGTTGCTAGTATCTGGCGTATTAAAAGTTAGCCCATTTTGATCGTATACAGGCGATCCTTGCCATTCATACCATTTTGTTGGTTTTTGGAAGAACCTATCTGCAATACACTCAGTAGTGTCCCTACGGTTCCACAACTCAGTATTGATCGAGGACTCCAGGTGGGTTCTTAGTGTTGCCTCGGCCGCTACCTTATCGTTGGTGTAGACCACTGAGGCGTCAAAAGCATCAGTCACCGCCGCTGATAGAGCAGGAGCCCAAGACCCTTCACCAACCTCCTGAGGCTCTACCTCAATGACAGAGAACTCGTGGATTGTGATGTCGATGTCTGTTGTCGCAATCCCAAAGATACCTGAAGATGGTAGAATGTAGATATCATTTCGGTAGAATGTACCCGAGAAGTTGGATGGTTTGGTGAACGTAAAGGTAGCTCTAGACCTCCCATTCTTCTTGGTAATCGTAGGGATATCGGCCCAGCTAACCTGTTCCCGGAATTGAGTGCTACTCGTGTTGACCCAATCACACAGCAAACCACCACTTTCGCGGTTACCGCTGTGCAATGTGTACTCGATAACAACTTTGTAGTGGTCTGAGTTGATTGAGCCTACCCAATCGGAAGAGTTAGAGGAAAACCTAAGCCCATTATAGACTTCCCCTGGGACAACAAATCGTAGGTCTTTCTTACCGTTTGAAGTGTCGTAGAATGTTGCGACAGACGCATCACCATAAAAGACGTAGTCGCTTAAACCTTCCTCAAAGAACCTTACACCGGGGTTGATGTACCGAGTCTCCGCTTGAGACTCAATATCTCCCTTCAAGGTCGCTTTGAGTTCGACCCGTTTCGCGGCTTCCGCCTCTATCTTATCATCAGTGTATTGGGTCGAAGAAGTGAGAGCTTCGTTTGCGATACTCTCAACCTCAATGGTATTCGGAAGAGCACCGACAGCTAACTCCAAAGCATCGAGGTCATTGGATACAGTGGATAGCGTGTTTGACAAAGCATTGAGGTCATCGGATACAGTGGATAGCGTGCTTGCCAAAGTTGTGCGCTGTATCGACTCTAAACCGACTTTTTGATCCGTATAATATTGCGAAGACGATAGCGTGTAATCCGCTATGTTTTGGATAGTAGCGTATGGAACGACCCCCAGATTATTCAAATCCGTCATGGTTGGGAGGTTGTTTACATAGTTTTCCAGCGTGGTGCGGTTCTGCGCCTCTAGAAAGACCACATTATCCACATACAACTGAGAGGCATTCAAAGTCTGATCGGCAGTCGTTTGAAGCTCTGTGGGTGTGATGTAAGGCGGAAGGTCGTCTTCTTTCAGGAACGCTGGAAGCTCTGTCTCGATACCCGTAACCCTGACTTCAAGGTTCGATCTCTCCGTTGTTTCCAAGGATACCTGATTATCCGTATAATATTGCGAAGACGATAGCGTTTGATCCGCTATGTTTTGGATAGTAGCGTATGGAACGACCCCCAGATTATTCAAATCCGTCATGGTTGGGAGGTTGTTTACATAGTTTTCCAGCGTGGTGCGGTTCTGCGCCTCTAGAAAGACCACATTATCCACATACAACTGAGAGGCATTCAAAGTCTGATCGGCAGTCGTTTGAAGCTCTGTGGGTGTGATGTAAGGCGGAAGGTCGTCTTCTTTCAGGAACGCTGGAAGCTCTGTCTCGATACCCGTAACCCTGACTTCAAGGTTCGATCTCTCCGTTGCCTCCAAGGATACCTGATTATCCGTGTAGAGTTGAGCTTGACCGAGCCTGTTATCGGCGATGGTCTCCACATTAACGGTTGTCGGAAGGGTATCAACCTCTGCCTGGACATCATTCAAATCACTTTGAAGGGTCGCAATGGCCTCACTCACAGTGACAAGCTGATCGTCCGTGTAGTAGGTCGATTGAGTGAGGGCGTTGTTTGCTATCGAGTTGACTTCGGAGGTCGTCGGCAGGACGTTGATGGAGGTCTCTAGTGCCGTGATATTATTGTTGACGATCCCAATCTGGCTGTCAGTGTAGATGGTCGCATTCGTCAGTCGAGCATCCGCTATGGACTCCACTTCGATAACTGTCGGTAGGCTCCCAACCGTCGCTTGAATACCCGAAAGGTCACTCGTCAGTGTCGTGATATCATTGTTGATGATCCCAATCAGGTTGTCAGTGTAGGTGGTCGAATTCGTCAGCGTCGAAGATGCAGCCGAATTGACATCGGCAAAGGTTGGAAGGCCTTCGACCTTTAGATTGAGGTTCGAGATGTCAGTCGAGAGCGTAGAGATATCCTCATTGACTGTAACAAGCTCACCATCCGTGTAGTTGATTGCGCCTGTGAGCCTCGCATCTGCAATAGCCTGCACTTCTGTGAGGGTGATAACACTATCAACACTGCTGGCAATGATTTGGAGATCATCAACAGTCATCTGTAGGCCGGTCAGCGTGTTTGTTAGGGTCGTGATATCGGAAGCCGTTGAGGAAAGCTGAGTGTTTGTGTAGTCGACCGCACTCGACAACGCGGCGTCGGCAATCGACTGAACCTCAACAGTCGTCAGAGTTTCATTACCAAGATCGTCAACAGCCGTTTGTAGGGCAGACACATTATTTTCGAGCGTGGTCACATCAGAAGACACAGCGGTGATCTGAGAGTCCGTGTAGTTGGTTGCACTCGTCAGTCGAGCGTCTGCAATCGACTCCACATCGAAGGTTGTGATCGCCTCATTCCCAAGATCAGTGATGCTGGTTTGCATCACCGAGATGGTGTTCTCTAGCGTCGTGATATCCTCGGAAACAGCACTTATCTGCGAGTCCGTGTAATTGGTCGCACTCGTCAGTCGAGCGTCTGCGATGGACTCCACGTCCACTGTGGTT
>CAYVAZ010000042.1:0-14463 GCA_964449065.1 uncultured bacterium | reverse complement strand
ATTGGTCGCACTCGTCAGTCGAGCGTCTGCGATGGACTCCACGTCCACTGTGGTTGTGAAGTTGACAAGCTGCCCGTTGATCGTATCCACACCCTCACCAAGGGTGGTTATGGAGTTCTCTAGCGTCGTGATATCCTCGGAAACAGCACTTATCTGTGAGTCCGTGTAATTGGTCGCACTCGTCAGCCGAGCGTCTGCAATCGACTCCACGTCCACTGTGGTTGTGAAGTTGACAAGCTGCCCGTTGATCGTATTTACATTCTCACCAAAGGCGGTTATGGAGTTCTCTAGCGTTGTGATCTGCGCTGACTGGAGAGACGCTGTGGTGTCCGTGTACTGCTTCGAAGCCTCTAAGGTCGCTGTAATATCCTGCTGGACACTTTGGATTTCCAAATTCAAATTCAAATTCACATAGTCTTGGGTCAACGAAAGTATCTGAGGAATTTTGATGTCGATCTCGGACACAATGAATGGCCGAGTCTCATCGAGAAAGTCATCCTTGTAGGTCTGGAAGAACTCCGAGAAATCGAAATCCTTGCCCGTCGCTCTCGTGAGCACGAACTCTCGGGTCGCTGCATCGGAGTCTTCCACCGGGTTCGCGAGGTTCGTAATGCGGCGCCCCTCTGCATCCCAATGACCATCAGGCCGCTTCGAGAGGGCGTCATCCGCCCGGTCGCGAGCTTCTTCGGCGATGAAGAGCGCCTGCAGGTCAGCAGTGTTCAGGTCGTTGGCGAACAGGATCGACCCATCCGTGAAACGAGTCTCAGGGTCGACAGGCGTATTCCTGCGAATTTCTACAAGGTCGCCGCTGTTAGGCGCAAAATCGAACCTGACAACAGAGGGTGTCACAAACGAAAAGTCATCGGTCTGCTCACCGTTGAGGAAGACTTCGATATGGTCCTTGGAGAGGTAATCAAATGTAAACTGGTAGTCTCGGATAACACCGAAGGCTACATAACGAACGAATGAACGAGACATGTTAACCTTTCTTCTGATAATAATTTTAGGTAAGGCGCACCCTAACTAAAGGATGCGCCCTGAAAGTTTCTTACTGGGGATTGAAGAGTGTCCCAACACCCTCTCGGAAGTCTAGTTTGAGGTCATCACGCTGTACGGGAGTTCCATCATTATATGACGGCACAGCCCCGGCCTCAACTTGAGCCTTCCAGTTCTCAGCCTTCCGGTAGCTTTCGAAGAGGCTTTCGTCAGGGGTCTCTTCACCCCGCACCAGCCTTTCATAAGACTGACGAAGCATGATGTCCTTCGCAGCGGACTTGTATTCACTCACAATCCCTCGAAGCATGTCCACGCGAGACGACTCGGCGGGCCTTGCAAGACCATCGGGTATTCTCTTGCGGTCGAGGTCGTAGGCTTCACTCTGCATGACTTCCCAAAGGGTTTCCTTGAGAGTGCGACCTCCGAGCTTCACCGACCCCATGAGCCTGTTCCACTCTTGGAATTGCTCTGAGGAAAGCTTCACCCCTTCCATCGTCCTTTCAGGGCCAGAGAAGCCATATTGCAGGTTTCCTAGCTCCTCAGCGACAGGATCGCGCTTGCCTCCCTTCGTGGCGATGTAGCCGAGAAGGAAGTCAGGACGCTCGACACTCTCACCGGACAACCATGAGTAGCGGGTCGGAGAGTCCGGGGCGATTCCCGGAAGCCTAAGCCGCATCTTGTCGACCATCTCGCGAGTGTCTTGGAGTTCCGGCGTGGTGTACTTGCTAACCTGCGAGCCAGCACCAGAGAAGGGCATGAAGGACGCTGCTCGGTTCTTCAACCAAGCATCGACAACCCAAGGCTGGTTCCCCGCATTCATGATCTCAAAGAACTCAGCGAGGCCCTGCATGTAGGTCTTATTGACGATGTTGTTGGCGATAGACAGAGACACCATCGCAGCCCAATTCGATTGATCGAGGCTGGGGTCATTGCCAGAGATTTCGATCATCTCCTGAATGTCCCCAATGACACCAAACAGTGACGCATGAGGGTCGAGGCGGTCTATCGACACCCAATAAGGTTCCTCAGCGGTACCGAAGTTGATCGAGCTTGGCTGATAGTTGGGGTCTTGAAGGTAGGTCTGACGCATCTTGGCGTCTACTGGGCCACTTCCTGTGATCCGACCTTGTAGGGCGAACATCAGTAGCCCACCCGCCATCACCACACCAGTCGCCAGCTTACCTCTGGCCTCTGCCCTGATAGCAGGGTCGGGGCTTGCAAGCTGTTCTCGGAACTGCTTCCTCACGAGGTTGAGACCCGGTGCTCGATCCCATGCCACGCTGATGAGGTTCGTGGGGGTTCGAGTGAACGGGAGAAGTTGCTTCAAGGTCGGGTGACGGTTCGTCATCTCCTGCACACCCGCTGAGAAACGGATGAGAGGGTCGTTGCTCTGCTTACTCAAAGGCGTCGTGAAGGTAGCCTCACGGGCCATTCTGAGCGCTTCGAGAGCCTGATGGTTCCCCGGCATGGCGGTGCCGATGGATCGCTGGATGAACGCCTCACGCTCGCCCGGTGCATCCGTGACCTTGCCCTCGTCGAGTAGCTTGAGGAACTCGTTCTCGGCCTGCTGGGTCGTCATAAACCCCTTCTGGAACTCACCTTGGATCATCTCTCCAGCGGAGTTGTAACCGGCCTTCCTGATCTGTGCCGGGGTCATCGCAGCCACTCGCTCGCTGAGAGAGGCTTTCAGGTGCGACCGGAACACAAGCTGCTTGAAGAACTCGTCCTCAGCCGTGAGGAAGCGCGAAGGCAGTCGAAGGGTGTTCCCCATGATGTCCACAGCGGTACCCCCTCCAAGGTTCTTTGAAGAGATCGCGCGTAGGTTCTCGGGGCCTTCGATCTTGCTGACCGTATCGAGCATGTTGTCGCCTCGCATGAAGGACTTCGCAGCCATACTCGCCGCATCCCCAATCGAGGTCGTCATATACATATACTCTTTGAGACCAGTCCTGACTTGCGACCCATTCAGACTCAACATTCCACCGACAATTCTCTCGGCAGGAAGAAGACCCACATTGTAAACACCCGACATGATGTTCGTGAGATGGGTTTGAGGACCGGAAAGGATCGCGTTGATCCAATACTCGTTCACATAGTCCATGACGCGAGGCTTGGTCATTTCGCGGATAACCTGAGCCTGCTGGGAGCTGTTGTTGGCACCTGCAAGTCTCTTCGCCATCCTGCGAATGTTCTTCGACCCACCGGCATTGTTTAACGCCTGCTTGGCGGCGTCCTCGATCATCGCCTTCTGTGCGTCATTCTTCACCCCGATGCGCCCAGCGGACACTGCTCTCGCAGCGGCAGTCTGAATGCCTTTGAGGTGAAGCTGAACATCGCTGTGTTTCTGGAGAAGACGCAGGAAGGTCTCTTCCATCTCGGCGTTTGTGTTGCCCTTCGCGGCTGCATCGTCGATCTGCTTGGCGAGGGTGGAGATGCGATCCCCGAGAGTGACCAACACAGTCCTGCCAGCCACAAGGGTCGCGGCCATATCCTTCCCTTCGAGGGCCTGCTTCTCGATGCGAGCATGAAACTGGTCCATGCTCCTACCTTCGAGACCGAGGATGTCCCCGACCTGCCTCGAAGCTTTCCTCGCAGTCGTCTTGAGAGACTCAGGCTGATCTGCATTCACCCGCGAGAGAACGCCAGCCTCCTTGTGAGCCTCTTCGACCACCCGGATGATGCTCTTCGCATCCATCTCCGGGCCGAGTTTGTCGTAGTTGAAGGCTGTCTGTGGGGGCGTTCCGAGGTCTTCGGGGTCGACAGCCCCACGAAGGTCCACGAACTCCCTGAGAGCGTCAATGTCCACGAGATCACCCGCAGCGCTCTCAGGCTTCTTCCCTGAGGACACCTGCGAGGCAAGCTCGGAGGCTTCCTGCATGGGCGTTAGGGGCTGACCAGCGTCAACAGCCTCATCAACCTTGGCACCCTGTTCAGCAGCCTCCTGAGCAGCCTCAGCGGCTTCCTGAGCGGCCTCTTCGCTGCCGGTCTCCTTGGCTTTTCGACCGAGAGCAACCGCCCTCACGCCCTTGATGAGCGCCTCAGCGGCTATCCCGAGACCCATGCCCTCAATGGCGTTTCTCGCCCGGTTCGTCCACTCGGGATGATCGGGGTCGGTTGCGAGCATGTCGGTGACGATAGGGACAGCCCAGTTGTTCTCTTCGAGGAAAGCCGAGAGGTTGCCTTCCTGCGGGTCGAAGGCGGCAGCATCGGCGAAGGCCCCTTTAGCGAGACCCGCAGCCATACCCGCGCCCTTGATCGCAACACCACCGATAGCAAATCCGGTGAGGAACTGCGTGATCCCCTTCGCGAGGGCACCTGCGATGCCATCAGGGCGATCCACAACGGATTCAAGGACTTCGTTCGCTCTCTCACGGATGCCCTCATCGCGGGCTTTTCGCTCGTCTGCGTCTGTCACCCCGAGATAGTCCGTCACCATGTTGACCGGGTTGATCGAACTGGTGAACCTGTCAACCTCCCTGAGGCCGTCCGTGACGCCATAAACGACCCCCTTACCTATGTCAGCAGCCGTGTCTAGGATGCCCCCTCCTGACGGCTCTGCGGTCTTCTCAGGGGCACTTATGAGTTCCGCAGCTTTGCCCGGTCCATACTTCTCGTCGAAGGCAGGGGCTTGGGAGGGGTTCTGTTTCAGCCATTGACGGGCTGCTTCCGGGTCTTGAAGTTGCTGGAAGGACGTATCCTCCGCTGTGGTGGTCTGTTCATCCATATCGAGACGTATCCCTTAAAAGTCTGGAACTATTGAAGAGCCTGCTCCATCACCATCTGTCTGGCGCTGGGCACCGCTCGGGGTGCTTGAAGAAGAGTCAGGGTTGGCCCCAAATCCACTACCAATACCATCGGACTTGTATTTCTCGTAGATTTCTTTGTAGAGCCTTCTATTTTCTGCGAGCATCTGCGCACGACCAGCGTTCGTGTTGAGGTCGAGTTCGTTTGCAAAGTAGTACTCTTGCATCCTCTCCTCAAATTCGGTCTGAGCGCGAACGACGTTGTTCTTCTGCTCGCCTGTGATGTCTTTGAAGACGCCACTACCGTTGATCGCCTTATCGAGGTTCTGCTTGGTCTCCTTAATGGGAGCACTACGAAGAAACTCTAGGAGATCGGGGGTCTCGTAGAGATCATCAGCACTTCGGGTCCACTGCTCAACGTATTGGACAGGAACACCATAGTCCCTCACGAGAATACCTGCAGCTTCCCGGCGATCCGCAACGTAAGCCTCATCGAAGATCGCTGCACGGAAGACCGCATAGTTCTCTTCGAAGGCTTCCTCATCGGTCCACTGGTCGAACTCACGCGACTTACCCATCAGGGTATAAGCTGCGAGGGCCTCGCCATTGTCTCGAAGGAACTGGATGCCCTCTTCGACCATCGGCTCATCACCCTCCATGATGGAGTTCATGACCATGTTCTCGACGTTCTTGATCATATCGCCTCTACGGCGCTTCTCCGCAGCCGCCCGACGACGCGCTGCAGCTTCCTGCTTGTTCAGGATCGTCTCGCGGGCGCGGGCCATCTGGCTTCGACCATAGGCGGTGTTGCCCAAAGGGGCGGTCCCGAGGTTCACTTCCTTGAGAGACTGCAGGATGCTCAGGTCGGAGCGGTTGACTGCAGCATTCGTGATGATGTCAATGGTGGCCTTGGTGATCTTCGTGCGATCCAACCCTTCAGCATCGAGGGTTGCAGCGGCCTGCATGATGGTCTGGTTGAGTTGCTGGCGGTTACCCTCAATGGCGAACCCGCCCTGTATTCCGAGCACATCGATGTTCGTGACCAACTCGGCCCCATAAGCCTCGAAGCGCTTGTCCTCGACCCATTTCACATGGCGCTGCATGTGGGCCTTTCGGAAACCTTCATGGGCCTGCGTGACTGTCGGTAGGAACGCATCCTGCACTTCCACCGGGTCGTAGTCAGCGATGCCGTTCTTCTCAGCAAAGTCTGAGTAGAACTCCTGCATGAACTGCTCGATCTCTTGAGGGTCTCCAGTCTCTTCAAGGTTGGACTGGTCGAGCGCCCTCGAAAGCATCACCGCATAGTTGCCTGCCTGAGCCTTCAACTGCGATGTGCGGTAGCCTCGATTGACCCAAGGGGAAGCACCCGCAGGGAGGTCTCCATCCCTGACAGCATCCTTGAACGCCTTTCGGTTTGCCTTGAACGCCTGCTGGCCTTCGGAGAACTCACGCTCTCTGGCTTCCTTGGAGTATTCCTCCAGAAGTGGATTGACCACCTTATCGAGCTTCCCGAGCGCACCAAGAAGGGCGGCTGATCGGGAAGACTTCTGAGATGGACGCGAAAAGACATCGACAGGGGCAGCTTGAGGAGCGACCGTGGGCGCTGCGTCTCGAAGCATGTCACCTACTACTGGTCTGCCCATTGCTTGCTTGCTCCTGATTTACTGGTATCTAAAAGGTCTTTGCGGACGTTTGCGTAGGTTGAGAAGAGACCTGCCGCCCCATTGATTGCAGCCCCGAACACTTCGGTCCCATCGGATCGAGGAGCCGAGTTGATGCGATCCTTCGCTTTGGACTGACTGCCCTTCGCCTGTGCCTGCCGCTGGTCGCTCCCTTGTTCCTGTTGAAGGGCCAGCCGGTCTCCGATCACACCTTCGGAGCGGAAGTAGTCGCCCACGAGGCGGTCCACAGAGACGCCCTGCACGTTGCCTGCAGCCGATGCTGCGATAACCGACCCAACCGAACGCATCCGCTTCTTTCGATTGTCTTCGAGTTTCTGAGTGACCTGATCATCACTCTGCATGTCCTGCACACCAAGGCGCTCAGTCTCGAAGAAGAAGCTTTTGAGGGCTTCCGTCTCGGTCTCCGCAGCCTGCTTGTTTGTGTCGGAACTCTGTTTTATTGCGCTCGCCACCCCGGCAATCGCCGATAGACCCGCGATCCCCATCTGAGCAGTTGCAAGGGACGAAGAGCCAATCGCGAGAGCCGGAAGTGCAGCAGCCGCCGGTGGGCACATTAAGCTGTCCTCTCCATTTCGATGTATGTCATATTGCTTTTCGTGAAATAGCTCACAGGCTCAAACCCGAGAGCAAGAAGCCATCGGACATGAACTTGGTTTTCCATAAGGAGAACCGTGTGGAGCCTCTTGAAATACATGTGGTAGTATTCGATGACCCTGCGACTATTTTCGAATATCTTCTTACGGATAGGGTGCAAGAACTCTCGTTGACCTGAGATCATCCACACCCATCCGGCTTCGCGGGGGTCGAGGTGACTTTGAGAAAGCCCGGAGATAAAGGCCACACGCTTCTCAGGGGTGAGCAGAGAGAAGCACTTAATGGACATGTCGATGCCGATCAGAGCAGCCTCTTTCGGGTTTACTCCCAAGTAACCCTCGATCTCCTTGCGGTCGATGTCCTCGCACTCCACGTCGAGAGCATCGAAAGGGGAGGCAGTACGAAGCGTGTAGCCTTTATATTCCATGGTGTTATCCTCGTTGTCGATCAATATACCGGCCAAACCATGTGGCCGATAGGATATTGACGGGTAGAATTGAAGTGTCCGAGATGGTGATCATGGTCCGATCACTGTGACTATTCACAACGAACCTGAAGTTCCCCGAAGCGAGGTTCATGATACCTGTCGTTGCAGACACGGTACCCACATTGCTCCCTACGAAAGGCAGTCCAGAGACGTTTGCCATCCTAAAGAAGGGATCATAACCAGTAACCTTAGAGGTCACATCGAACTTCCCTGTGTTGTAGTAGCGAAGTTCCATTGTGTTCAATCGAAGGTGACCATTGCGGATCGCTTTCTGGTCTTCCCCTCGACGATAGAAGAGTTCTGACAAAGTGAAACTGTATGTAAACTCTTCACCAACATAGAAGCTGGTGATCTCTTTATCGATGATGACAGTGTTGGTCGCTATGTCTTCATCAGCCTTGAAGTATAGCACGCCGTAGTTGACTCCTCGGCCATACACCACGGGGTTCCTCAAGTTCATTGGGAAGATGATTGTGGTTTGACCCGGAACCGAGTCGTCGACCATGCAATCCTGTTCGGTCATCTTATAGTCGAGGTAGGTCTCGAAGCTCTGACCATCTTCCATGTGGCCCGGTGCGAGTTCCATTGAGAACAGGTGAGTGCTCCCACGCTTCTCTGCGATCACATAAAGTTTCGACTCGAAGAAGTGAGCAGCAACGACGTTCGCTTCCCTGAAACGGAACTCATGCCAAGCGGATTGCTCTCGCTTTCGACCAGCCCAATACCAGTTGTAGACGATCACCCTGTCCGTCTTGTACTCAAAAGTCATCACTAGTGTCTTCTCACTGTCACTTGTAGTGAGCGCTCGGACACCTTTGGGGATGTATCGAGGGACATGCTCAGTCACAGGGTCGGCCTTGGCGTTCTGCGCCACAGCTTCATCGACCAGAAGCTCTTGGACGGCTACCCACTGTCCTCTCCCTGTGGTAAAGAAGACACTATCACCTGCACTCGTAGGTGCCACATCAGGGTTACTCTCGTATTGCGAGAGCACTGTCAGGGACACATTGGCAGGCGTGAGGGTCTCACCTCCCCGCAAGGAAAGCTGGGCCTGATCCGAGAACAGGAGAAGCTGCTCGTTGAAAGCGACAGAATGATAGAGCTTGGTGACGTTCGAAAGTGCTGCACCAATGTCCACCGGGTCGTCATCGAGGACAGCCTGTGCAGTCCCTACCCAAAAGTTGAAGTAGTCTGCAGATCGGGAGAGGATGATGTTGGTGCCTGAGAGGAACCCTAGACGGTTCTGGTAGAACAGCACGTTGCTGATGGTCTGACCTACGAAGGATGGTTCGACATTCGACTTATCATCACCAACTCGGCGAGGAGTCCATTCAGCTTTCCTGAATGTGAACGACCCGTTTGCCTCGCGAACAAGGACATGGGGCATGGTGTTAGGATCGAACTCATTGTCGAGCCCTTGCTTGACAGTCTCTTCCCAATACCCTTCGGAGAGATCGAGATCGGGGTTGGTCGCCACGAACTTGACGTAGTAGCCATCCTTCGTGTTCCCAAGATCACCCATGATCTCCACAATGTACCCATCAGGTGCTCTTGTGGGGAGGTTGGCAAACCGCTGGGTCTTACTTGTCACAACAGTCAGGGCGCTTTCATTCACCGAACTGAAGCTGGAGATGTTGAAGTCTGACGATCCTCCTGAGGTCTTCTCAATGAAGATCGTGGGACCGAACGAGGTCACCGTGTAGTTGTTTGAGATGAACGCGAAGGTCTTCATCTCAGTCACGATCTGCTCGGCGATGTAGTCGGTCTGTATCTTCGAGACATCGGTCTGGTCAGAGACGTGATCGGCTACCTTCGTGCCATTGATGTAGATCGTATAGCGAGCGTTGTAGGCTCCTTGCCTGACATTGATCAGTGCCTTCTTGTCATCGACACTGGACATATTACCACTCATAGAGACTTTAACACTCTCATTCGAGATGAACGTGAAGTCTGCGATGGAGGTGAACTTGATCTGCTTGGCAGGATTCACACACTCCAAGTAGGACTTCCCATAGGGAAAGATCACAGTCTGTTCAGCTCCCGTGAACCTATCGAACACTCGAAGGTTTCCATAAGAGGCAACCAGAAGGTACTGCTCGGAGCGATCTCGGTTGATGAAATGGGTGGCGTATTGTCCACCCGTCTCATGGAATAGCGTGTTGAGGTAGCGGAGCGACCCACGCTTGCGCAGTCCATCCACCGGATCGGGGACAGCATTTAGCTGCTCTTGAAGCTGGGTCGAAAGGCGCAGCGCCGGGGTCTGCTGGGAGATGCCTTGGATGAAGGAGGGGATGTCATCTTGGATGAGCATGATTACGTCCACCTGCTTGTGCGACCAGCCATCACCCTTGCCGAAGAGGCGTTATCGAGCATGGAGAGGTTCGCAGTGTCCCCGTTCTCTTCGAGGAAGGCAGCGCGGGCGTAGTTCTCATCCTCCTTGGTGAACTGGTAGACCACCTTTGAGGGCGACACGCGGTTCGAGAGAGTGCGGGCTGCACGGATTGTTATGTAATAACGAGCGCTCTCGGTGAGTTCCGCAAAGTCTCGAAGGTACACCACTTCGGCCCACAACGGTTTATCGAAGGTGTATGTGTGGCCCCCACGGTCGTACAGGCGAGACCCTCTGCGGATCACGTCCCAAACGCCATATCGGTTGTTGCGGACTTCGATCCTGAGGACATCGTTTGGCACGGACATTTCACCGTTGATGTCAGGGGTGAACTCGACATTGAACTCCTTGTTGAAGTTCCAGCCTTGTGCCTGAACCGAGCGGCTGATCTCACCGAGAACGGCTCGGGACATCACAACATCAGGAGAAGTGCTATTGGAGAGAGTATTCACAGGCGGTTCACCAATCACCGAAAGAAGAATGTTAACCGCTGCAAGTTCGTCGAGGGGTGTATTGTGTTGAACCACGTTATACTCCAAGTATTGGGAGGAAAAAAAGGGCCACCCAATTAAGGGTGACCCTAAAGTGTCTTTGAAAGAGAGCCTTAGTTGGCCGTCACGTTGATCTCGACCGCACACTCGGGACGGAGAATGCCGTGACCCATCGCGTACTTGCCGACCATCAGCGTGCCCTGATACATGACAGCGTATTCCTCGCCGGTCATCTGCATGGTCAGGTCCATCAGCTTGACGGTGCCGATTGCGCTCTTGTGCATGACCAGTGCGGCCACGTTCTGGAAGTTGCCACCGTAGGTGTTGTTCTCACCCGGCTTGGGGGAGACGTTCGCCGTGGGAACACGGTTGGTCTTGCGGAGGACCACATCGGCGATGCGGGTGATCGAACCATCCGAGTAGGAACCGGAACCACCCCAGTCCTTGTTGATGGTGTCCTTCGCCTGCACCAGCGTGTAGTACTGAGCGGGCTTGACGAGGGCGACACGATCCGTATCGGGAACGTCCTTCTCGTCCATGAGGGTCGCGGCACCGAAGATCGCAGCGGCCAGCTTGTTGCCATCCGTACGGGCGTCCGCTTCGGTCACTTCACCGCCACCGAAACCACCATTGACCGTCGCCGAAGCGCGAGCGGCGAGCACACCGACCTGCATGGTGTTCTGGTCGAAGACACGCGCGAGAGCCTCGCCGACCTGCGTCGAGTAGATCGAGCGGACATCGTAGTGGTTCTTGGCCTCATCGATGTTCGCGATGAACACGTCCGAGATGAGCAGATCGTCGATGACGATGGTGCGCTCATTATGCTTGATCGACTGGGCACCCGTGATCAGGTTGCCCGGAGTGTGGTAACCGGCGCCGGTCTTCCACGTCGCGGGGAACTGAGCCGACCGGCCCGACTCGATGGTGCGAATGAGATGAAGGTCTTTCATGACGTTCGTCTCGTTGAACGCAGTCAGGACTTCACCGGAGAACTTCTTGAGGAAGAGGGCGTTCTCTTGCTCATAGTTGGAGGGAGAGACGCCATTGATAATACCAAGGCGGCTCGGAGTTGCGTTAGCCATATTGCTTTCCTATATAACTATTGAAAAGATGACCTTCGAAATACCGTAACTACCTTCCAAGATTATCCGACGTATCGGGTCGAGGCGTATATTAGCTGTATTGCTTTTGGTCTGCGGGTCTATCAAGTAAGACCTCACGTTAATTTCAAAAGATATTCCCGGTTACTGTCATCCGGGGACTGCCTTTTCGTAGCAGCCAGCCTACTTAGACACGAGCACACTTTTGGTAACCCTAGCAGTGCCCTGCAGGGAGATACTGGATCACCTCCTTCCAATAGAACCACGTTGGGAAACGAGTCATTGGGTTTGGGTTCTCCTTCTTACAGGTTGGAACGCCGAAGCTTCTCCTCGACCTTCCGATGAAAGGCGGGATCGCCTTCCTTGTAGCGCTTGTCGGCCATGTCCCGCTGGACTTCCTGCCAAGACTCGTAGGCGGCTCCCTTGGTCGGAGGCGTCCCGAGACCTTCGAGGCGACGTGCGGGCTTGAACCCTTCGGCTGCTTCGAACTTGGCCTTGAGCATCTCGATAGCGATCTTGGCGGTGGACTTCTTGACAGCGTTTTGATTGTAGAGTTCGAGTTCAGCCTCGGTGAGGTTCTCGGCACCCCAAGCCATCATCTCCTGCAGCTTCTCGACACCGCCATAGCCCTCAGCGACTTCCGAGAGGAACGCATCGTCGGTCACGTCCTGAGCAGCAGCAGCGACCCCGCTGATGTAGGAGTCCACGACAGACTTCGAGAAGCCCATCTCGGCCAGCTTCGCATAGCTGTCTTCGGTCAGGGCACCAGTCTCGGAGAACTCCTTGGCGAACTCTTGAAGGTTCTCGGGGAAGTCCTCGATGGACTGACCCTCTTCTTCCTTCGGGGCCTCTTCCTCAGCGGCAAGCGGCTCTGCGTCTTCCTGCTGCTCTTCACCCTTGTCTTCACCGCCACTCGCGGAAAGCTTGCTCTGAAGTTCCTTGTAGGACTTCACCAAGTCTTCCGGGGTTTTGAAGTTCTCGGGGAGCCATTCGGGGCGAGCGGTCTGGTCCTCGACGACAGGAGCCTCTGCTCCGGTTACGCCTTCACTCACAGTGACTTCGGCCATATCTTAATTCTCCTTCACGATGCAGCCGAACAGGACACGCATCTCTTTCTCAGGTTTGGGGGGAAGCTTCACGTCAGGCTGGGGTTGAGGGTCGAACGAGATCGCATCCTCAAGCACCTTGGGCGGTTTGGGTTGACTACGACGGGGCGGCTTGTGGTCCACCATTTTGCTTGATTACCTCTTGAATTGCACCGGGGGCTGCGCCTTGCAGGACACCAACCATCTGAGCTTGTTGCTGCTCTTCGGCCTTCTGTTCATCGGACTTAAAGAGACCTTCAGGGTCCACTCCAAGTGCCGCTGCACGACGCTGAATGTAGTTCTGGACGTTGACTTCCTGTGCAAGCGCCTCAGACCCGAACACTTCTGCAACACCCTGAAGTAGGGCGTCGAGCTTACGAAGATCGGTACTGCGACCCAAAGCATCCAGACCAGTCAACACAGTGTACTTGACAGACTCTTTCGGGAGATTGGGTATCAGCTTCTTCTCAATGAACGCTTTGATCTTGAGCAGGCCATACGGCTTCTGGAACTCTTGGCCCATAAGTGTATAGATACCGCTCAAAGAAGCATCGAGTTCTTCTGCGAGATACCTGATCTCCTCAGCAGTCACCCTCTCAGCATGCCTCTGTACTGACGAGTTGAGCATGAACTGCTCTTCAAGTCGATTTTCGAGAGAGATTGCGAGACGTTCGGTGAACTGCAGGTCAGCCATCTTGTCGACCCGCATGGTCCACACATCACCTTCATTGCCGGTGAAGTAGCCTCCATTGCGAGCCTTGTTCAACTCGGAGACCTTTGTGGTTCCATTGGGGTTGACCCCGAACTTCACTGTGGAGGCGATAGCTCCAGCCTCAATAAGCGCCTGAGAGATCGTCTCGTACGCCACGAGGTCACCGTAAAGTTCATCGATGAAGGCTCGACCATAGTGATCGCCATCCACTCGATTGAACCTGAGGAACAGGTACGGAAGGTTCTCCTTCTTGTAGAGAGCCTCGGACTGAGGGTCGCGGAAACCGTTCACCTCTTGGTGGACGTGATACTTCCCACCCTTGAGGACGATCCAAGTGAACATCTCAAGCACCGAATGGCGCTCATAGGTTTCCTCTGAGGCTTCCTGCATGTGCTCTCGAAGGTCGTCAGGGAGCGCTGCGAAGGCCACCTCTTCTCTGAGGATCGCCTCGACAACCAACCCGCGAGGGGATCGGAGGACCACATAGCTGTCCAGCTTGAACAGGCGTGCATCATTGTCCGTGAGATCGAGGGCAGCATTGCCTGCAACCTGCAGGTGTCGACCCATCTCGTCGATGATGGTACGATCTGCGGTAGCCTCGATGTTGTCCTTCACCATCTTGTCGAAGCGTGAAAGCTCCTGTTCGATGATCGCTCGCTGCTCTGGTCCGTTCTCCTGCTCTGCCTCCATGAGAACTTCCTCAGTCGCCTGAGTCTTCATGAAGGGAACATTCGGGGGGAACAGGGCGAGGCCCAGCTTGGCTGCGAGGTTGCGAATGCCTCTGGCACCGAGACCCTGATAGGGCTGGTAGAGCTTCGACATTCCATCATAGCCATCGGGCGGGATGAGGGTCGGTATGGTGAGTTCGGAGTTCTTGCGAGCACGATCAAGGAAAGGCTGTCGCTTGTGAGCGAGCATCTCATAGCGGCTCTTGGCAGTGCCTCCTTCGGGGGCCTTGGGAGGACTTTTGGTGTTGACTTCCATGTTTGGTTTCATCCTCCTTCAAGGAACTCTTAGCGGCTGATCTGCAACCCGGTCTTGGTGGGGTTGTTGCGCTTGATAGTGAGCGCAGAGGTTCCGGTTGCAGTTTTCTTCCTGCGGGACCCCCCGTCCGTCATCCTTCGCTCCTGCATCGCAGCGGCGGGCGCAGGGGGTGCCCCGGGGGCAGGGGGAGGGGGAGGGGC
>CAYVAZ010000041.1:0-22213 GCA_964449065.1 uncultured bacterium | reverse complement strand
GTCAATCAAAAAATGACGGTTCGTTATCCGTTGTTGCCCCCCTTGATAAGGGGGGGTAGGGGGGATCGACACCCGTCATTTAATCGTTGACACTGTTCTAGCGACCAATGTTCACGCTGTTCTTAAGTTGCATTGGCGAACCATTTAAGCCAATCGGTTTTAGTAACCGCAAGACGTACTTCACGACCACCGTTGAATGTGATGATCTAATCATTCTCTTCAAAACGGCAATTTATAGCCGTGATTTGAGTTTGATTATGAATTGAAGTAATCATTCCAATTCTCCAATAATCGTAATAGGTCAGCCGCTTGAAGAGAAATTTCCCCTCCCAAAGGTGGGAGGGGTTCGGGGAGGGTTTGAAGCATTGAGCGTTTAACCCCCACCTAGCCTCCCCCATTGCATTGGGGGAGGAATGAGAAAATCGATTCGATTTTTTGAAAATGCACTTCATATCGCTGACCTGTTACCAATAATCTTTCTTGATTTTGTATGGTCAATTTCACAATCGTGTTTAAGGTTGATTCGTTGTAACCGCGATTGTATTCCACCCTTCTATTGTCTAACCATATTTTAGCCGCTTTACCATCTTTTATAACATGAATATGTGGAGGTTCGTTCCGTTGAAAAATAGATAATTTTTCAAGTACCTTACACAAAATAATCGAACAAAGCAATGTGGATGTTGGTTTGATCACTTTGTTTCACTTGGTATTCTTTTTTTGTTTGAAAAACTCCATGGCGTTTAAATCAAAACGGGCGTAGGCTCCGGCTTGCCCGCTGCCCATTTCGATAGCCACGTCGATGGTTTCATACACTTCTTCATCCGTTGCGCCGGATTGTAAGGCTTGGTCCAAATGCCATTCCATACAGGGTTCACATTGGGTAACATTGGAAATCGACAATGGCGTAAGTCTTTCGTTCTCACAAACAGAATCAGAACCCAATGATGCACTTGAAAATGCAAATCTATTAGGGTGAACACTGAAATGACAGCAAGCATCAGCCAAACACGCTCCGTTGACAGCGTGGACAATCAGGATTGGTACCGGTTCACGCTCGAAAGCGATGATGAAATAACGATCCGCTATACGCATGAACCGGATCAGTTCGCGATCCAATATTTTATCTTATACCATTTTCAAATAGAAAAGTTCACAATGAATGACGGAACGGCAAAAAATCTTTTATGGTGATGCAAGGCTTTCAGCCTACCGATGCCATTTCTCCCCCAAAGCATTTGGGGGAGATGTCCGACGCAAGGAGGACAGAGGGGGTGTGAAGAGAGCCATAAACCGTAAAGTAATAAGTCAGCCGTTTGAAGAAAGTTTTCCCCTCCCAAGAATGGAAAGGGTTATGGGAGGGTTGATTCGAGGGATTTCCCTTGATATTCAAACGAAGGAATCATGGTGAGCCGATTTGATTTTAGTGAACAATCCTAAATGAAATTATGGTTGGAAAATGTGTCCCCAAAGCCGACTTATCCATGACCCCATCCCCACGCCTTTTTACGGCCTTTAAACTGGGGAAAATTTTTCGAAAAACGAATGCATAATTACGTTATTTTATAAATATATTTACTAATATGTAAAATTGTGTATAGTAATACCATTAAAAAATAGTCTGCATCTTTTCGAAATCTATTGAAAAGGGAGAAAGAAAAATGAATCGATATTTACTTTGCTTAATCTATATTTTCTTCTTCAATCTTTCTTATGCGTACTCTCAAACAGAATCAGAGCCGAATGACACATTTGAAAATGCAAATCTTATTATGGTGAACACTGAAATTACAGGAAGCATCAGCCAAACGCGCTCCGATGATAGCGTGGACAATTTGGATTGGTACCGCTTTACCTTACCAAAGGATGGAAGAGTGCGCATTCGGACCAGTCGTGTTTCAGGAACGAGGGATTTTCAATTTTGGTTAATCGGTGCGGATGAAAATAGGCGAACAATCCTGTCTACCGAAACAAATTTACCCAATCCATCAGTACGTGAAGTATGGCTAACGGCAGGCGAGTATTTTTTAAATTTTAACGGAAGAGGAAGCCGTGTTGGCCGGACCTATGAGTTTATGCTTGAACATACAGCCGCGCCGGATGTGGATGTAGACGAGGAGTTCAACGACACGTTTGACACCGCTTCCGCTCTGCCATTGAATGCCACGCACACCGGGCATATCAGTTTTGTGCGGCCTGACAATTCAGCCGACAATTTGGATTGGTACCGCTTTACCTTACCAAAGGATGGAAGAGTGCGCATTCGGACCAGTCGTGTTTCAGGAACGAGGGATTTTCAATTTTGGTTAATCGGTGCGGATGAAAATAGGCGAACAATCCTGTCTACCGAAACAAATTTACCCAATCCATCAGTACGTGAAGTATGGCTAACGGCAGGCGAGTATTTTTTAAATTTTAACGGAAGAGGAAGCCGTGTTGGCCGGACCTATGAGTTTATGCTTGAACATACAGCCGCGCCGGATGTGGATGTAGACGAGGAGTTCAACGACACGTTTGACACCGCTTCCGCTCTGCCATTGAATGCCACGCACACCGGGCATATCAGTTTTGTGCGGCCTGACAATTCAGCCGACAATTTGGATTGGTATCAGTTCACGCTTGCCAATGATGATGAAGTAACGATCCGGTTCACCCATGAACCGGATGATTTCGGCATCCAATATTTCATTTTACCGCTCAACGAACCGAACAACATCTTCTTTGGCACAGAAACAAACTTGCCGCCTGTTACGGAACGCAGGACGCAACTTAGTGCCGGATCGTACTATTTTCAGGTATTTGGACGCGGCAACCGAACGGGAAGAACCTACCGGTTTTCCATCAATTCACCGAATACGAATATTAAAAATTGGGATGTTTATTAAGGGAAAAAAGTGAATGAAAAGGGTGGCTGATGGGATTTGAACCCACGACCACTGGAGCCACAATCCAGTGCTCTACCCCTGAGCTACAGCCACCATAGAGGGTATTCGTTTGTACTGCAAAAATGAATAATATCTTCTCTTAGGTAAATGGACAAGACATGGATTTCAATTTTGTTTAGTCACGGTTTAGTCACGGTTTAGCCACAGTTTAGCCACAGTGGAAATTCGGGCTTCTCAATCAAAAGTATTACGAACCGGTTTCGTCGTCAATGCGGCGAAATTCAGCGGAATATTCATAATCGGAATACTCTTGGTGTTTCATCATTCGGCGCAGCCTGTAGAGAAAATACATGGCTCCGCTAATGACTCCGATAAGAGATACAATGAGTCCAATCATTCCGGCAAAGAGAAACCAATCCACAAATTGCAGCAAAATGGATGAAGCATCCTGAAACAAAAAGGATAAAATTCCACGCAATAAAAAACCAAAAATAAGTCCGACAATGGAAACAAATAGGAGGAGTAACAAAACGGGAACCCCGCTGGGATTTTGAACCTGGATAAAATATCTCATAAGTCACCTGATCATGCACATTTTTTACTATAGTTTAACGAAATCGATTGTGAAATCAATCATTTCTTTACCCAAGCGGATACCGGTGCCGGCTGAAATGTGTTTTGGTAAACGCTCAAGGTTTTCTTAACCATTTTCTCGACGGAATACTCCGTGTGCAACTGCGATTTGGCTTTGGAAACGATTTCCGGAAAACGTTCCCGTTCTTTATATGCGTGTTCAATTTCTTGTGCGATTCCGGTAGCGGTATTGGTTGCAATGAAACCATTCACGTCATCGTCAATCAAATCGCGGGAACCGGATACATCGGTGGCAATCACGGGTACCCGCGCGTCCCACGCTTCCAGCACCGTTAGGGGAAGGCCTTCCCATAACGACGGCAAGATGAAAAGATCCATCATACAATAAACCGGCCGCGAATTTTCTACATTGCCCAAAAAATGGATATGGGTTTCACATTTTAAGTTTTGTGAAAGTGTTTCCAGCGATTCTTTTTCCGGCCCTGTTCCAACCAAAACCAAATGCATATCCGGATACTTGCCTTGGATAACACTAAACGCTTGCAACAGCCGGTGTACGCTTTTTTGCCATTGCAGCCGCGCCACGGTTCCCAAGACAAAGGCGTCTTGGGGCAGACCGTATTTCTCACGGAATTCCTGGCGGAATGTATCCTTCTCCTCTGTGCTTAGGTTTAACAATGGAATGCCGTTGTGAATGACACTGCTTCGTTTCCGAATGCCGGTCACGGTTTGAATCAATTCGTCTCTCGTGCTTTCTGAAACGCAAATGAAGTGCTGAATTTTGGATTTCAAAAACCATTCAATACTGTTGGCAAGATGTTTGGTAAACGAAGTTTTGTAATGCTGCGGGTGATATCCATGCACGGTATATATCAGCGGAGGCAATTGCTGCATACCCAATGACGAAAAACGCACCACGGCGGCCGCCCGGTGCCCGTGCACATGGACATGTGTATATTTGGGAGAACGCAGCAGCGCCCGCAGTTCCACAACCGTTCTTCGCGAAAAGGTTGTGGATACATTCACATCCACATATTGAATATTGTATTGACGCAATTGCTCCACAAATCCGGGATTGTCGTTCGGGGCCGCGACCGTGCACCGGTGTCCTTTTGAGGTCAGTCCAACACTCAGATGGAAAACATGCTGCGCTGCTCCGCCCTGAAGCGAAGCAATGAAATGCATAATATGATATTGGGGTTCGGATCGAGTCGAATTCATAGTTATAGGTTTGGAGTTTTCCAGGTCTCTTTTATGATTTCCAGGGAAGTGGCGCGTTCAAATCCCGACCACCGGCCAATAAACCAGCGCCATAAATTCTTCAGCGTGAGATACAGGCGGTATTCCCAAAACGATAAGGTTCCCATATGTTTACGGATAAAATACATCTGGCTGTAGCGGTACTCAATCTCCGCCGTTTCCGGATCCGCAGCCACGCTGGCCCCATGAACATGAGTGGTGCGGACTTCAGGGGTATGGTAGACGGAATAGCCCAATTCGTTTGCGCGTAAACACCAATCAATGTCTTCAAAGAATAAAAAGAAATTTTGATCCCACGGCCCGATTTCTCGCGCGGTTGTACGGGAAAACATCATACACGAACCGGATACCCATGTGACCTCACGCGTGCGGCTGGCTTGCAATAAAAGTTCCCGCCTGGCCCACGATTCCCGCCGGCGTGCCGCATACGCCAATTGCTGCCGTTTTTTCTCATGCGCGTAATCCGGAAAGCCGCCCCACGTTTGCTGTGGATACCCGTCTTCTTCATAATGCATCGGACCGATTACACCGGGAAAATCCAACCGTTTCCATACGCGGTATAATCCGCCTACGGTTTCCGGTTTCATGATTACATCGCTGTTCATTAACAAAATAACGCTTTGTTCCGTTGACGCAATCCCTTCATTCACAGCGGCTGAATAGCCGAGATTTTCCGGGCAGGCGATGAATTGAACATCGGGATATTGCGTTTCTACCATGGTTTGGCTGCCATCGGCTGATGCATTATCAACTACCGTCACCCGGTAATTAAAAAAATGGTTGCTATAGTCCCGGTTTTTAATCAACGAATCCAAAGAAAGTTGCAGGTATTCTCTGCAATTGTAATTAATAATGATGATATCAATCATCCACATTATCCATTTCCATTAAAATTTCATCTGGCCGTATCCAACACGTTCTCAAATCATGAAATACCAAAAACCATTCTTTCTTGTAAACAAACGAATCCTCTCCAAGAGAATGGAGAGGATTTCATATTTGCTTCCATTATATAACCTGGCCGGCAAAAACAAAGGATTATTTTGCTATCGAAGGATCACGCGTGGCGGCCCCGCATACGCATTGTATTGGGCAGCGACGTTTCCGCTTTCCACATCACCGGGATGAAGATAAACCCGGTAGCGAAAGCGCCAACTGTTGCCGTATTGCAACGTCCGGCTGCCATCGATTTCTTTGTCCCGCAAAAAATACGAAAGACCGAATGGATTGGCGGTAAAGAGTCCATAATCGCGCACATGATAACGGGTCGGATAAAACGGATTTTCCGGATGTTCCATAATCGTCAATCCCGCGGTTTGGCCTTCAACCGGGCCGCTATAGTCACACCACGGCGCCGCTTTCCCCCACGCTTCACCGGCTCCCACTTCCCCGTTGGAATTGGTGATCGTGCCGCCTTGTCCGTATTCTTCTTTCAACGTGCCGGCAACCCGCAAGGAGAGCAGTCCGCCCTCTTTGGTGTCTCCAAAGGTGACATCACCGCTATCGGCAATAAAGATCGAATCCACGTCAATCATCCGCACATCATCATTCGGCGCCCAAAAGGTCATCGCGCGGCGTTCTTTTACCACATGGTTGCCCTCTTCATTTTCCCAATTTAGTTCTGCTTCAATGCGACCGACGACGGGTCCTTCTTCCAAACCGGCAAAATAATCATGCCGTTGATATCCCTGCTCATCGCCAAGATGCCAGAAGTTAACGTTGTTCACATCCCCATGGGATACCCACAATGACTGGTGATGCGGATGGTCTTTCTTTTCCGCTTCCTTCGCCGGTTTCATCGGATATCCCCGTGTCATTTCCGCGCCGTTCGGTCCGTGCACAGGGAAAAGTATCGGCCGCGGCTGCTCTTTGGTGACATCATAAAGATATTCCGTATAGGGCTTGCCAACGGCTTGCACCACAATCTTGCCGTCTTGTTGAGCCACGGAAACCCGGGGTTCGCTCGTGTCCGCTTCCAGGATTTGGTATACGCGTTTTTCATAGGGCTGCAAATCTTCCACCACAAAAAAGAGTTCCCATACATGCTTGGACGTGAGCCCCAGTTTTTGCACCGGAACCCGTAAGCCGTACCCTCCAAAGCCCATGCCCGATACCACATTGCGGCGAATCACTTGCAGCGGAACCGTTTCATCCCCATTCACCAGCTGCCAAGACCCATCCGATAGCGGCTCCCAAAATTGGTCTTGCGAGACCGTGATATGCACGGGCTGAATATCCGCGGGATCAGGGCCGGCAACCACCGCCAACTCACTGGCCGCGGCTGTAAGTGAAATACAGCACGTTATAAATAGAGACGCGATACCCTTTTGAAATGATTTCATTTTTTTCTCCTCGTTATAATAGAAATAAAAATACTAGTATTGTGTCAATCTAAAAATGACGGCTGGCTATCCGTTGTTTCCCCCCTTGGTAAGGGGGGTAGGGGGGATCAGAACCCATCAAGCAATCGTTGACACAGAACTAGATTAAAATACCATTTGCAAATATTGAATACTTTCTTTGGCGATGGTTTCTCCATCGGGTGAATAATCGAATACTTCCACGGAAACATATCCGTCATACCCAACTTCCTTCAACGCGTCCGCAATCGGAACAAAATCGACATCTCCTGTGCCGGGTCCTTTTTTGTTGCGGTCGTTGGCATGGAAGTGCTTCGTCACACTTTTGTATTGCTTGATAACATCCGCCGGCGTATCCACTTCGGCGCCGCACATGGCTTTAGTATCAAGGTGTAGTTGAAAGTGAGGATGATTCACAGCGTCAATCAACCGCTGCGTATCGGCGGCGGTATTCATGAAATTGGTTTCGGCATGGGACAACGGTTCAAAGCAAATAGTTACATCATGCTCTTTCGCGGTATCCATGCAGCCCGCGTAAAAATCAACCGTGCGTTTAAACGTGTCTTGGTAATAATCGCTGGGGTCCCAATTGCGCGCGCCGGGAGAACCGTGCACCATCACTTTGCCGCTCAACTCCCCGCAGAAGCGAATGATTTCTTTATAATACGCTTGTGTATCCTTGCGGACACCCTCATCCGCGCAATTAATGTGCAGCACCTTATCCGCGCCTGGATGCAGCACCAGAAGCCAATGCAAGCCGATGATTTCCAAACCGTTGTCATCCGCAATCTTCTTGATTTCTTTGCGTTCGTCCGCGGAGATCTCGTTAACGTATTTTCCCAGCGTAAAGGGGGCAAGTTCAATGCCTTCGTAACCGCATTTCGCGGTCAGTTCGCAGGCGGTTTTCCAGTCTTCATTCTGAAAGGTTTCATTGCAGATGGCGAATTTCATTCCCGGGTTTCCTCCGAATTTTGAAGCGGTAATGGATTGTGGTTTTAAATTCCAAAAACTTACATGATGATCTTACGCAGAGGAGTCCGGTATCGTCAAGGTATAGACGGGCATCAGTTCATCCGGATACCGGGTGGCCGGTTCCAGGGTTTGATCCGGCTTTTTGAACAAAACTTGTATTTTGCCGCGTTGAATGTGATACACCACCCCGGGGCAGTCTTCCGGAATCGTGCCGCTCGATTCTTTTGCGGAGACATAATGACCGATCTCAAACACCATGTTTTGATAGATCATTGAAGTTTCGCTGCCTTGCACTTCACGCAAGCATTCCGCAAGATGGTGCAGTGATTCGCCGCTTTGAATATGATTCAAAATATATTTCAGACAAATCCCCAAATGGCTGCTGTGAAAATCGGGATGATCTTCCGGCACCTTTCCTTCTTCCACGGCATGAACAATGCGCATAACGGTTTCTTTGCCGTACGAAACATAAATCGACCAAATGAGTGCTTTCAGATGAAGCATGAGATTGTGGTTGGATTGCGTGTTCATGAGAATTCTCCTGCATTTCTTTTTTACAATATTATACTTGTTCAAATAAAAATATTCGATTTTCATCAAATACCATTTCAAAAAAAACATGTTTGATGCAAGGACAATCAATCTTTCGAAGGCATCAACCCTACCTTAACCTTCACCTGTCTTGAGGAAAGAATTCGCATCACACAAAAAAATTGAACCCGTATAATTTAATCAGTGAAAAAGTTTGATAATACCGTATCCATCTTGGATTGTAGAGTAAGCGCGGCGATAGGTCTTGTCGAAAGATAGACGTAGCGGTTTTCTTTTTGAACAATCCTAAATAATGTGGGTATAAAAAAAGCCCGGCAAGAAATCATCCTGCCGGGCCGTGACAACTATTTTCGATAATTATAGTTCGCCGTTTAACGCTTTTTCCGCGGTGATGCGAACAATATAGGCCGGATCATCTTTAAAGTTCCGCAAATGGGTTTCCACTTCCGGTTCATAACGCATGTGCGCGATGGCGGCAATGGTGGCGCAGCGGTAGTGCTCTTCGTTTTGATAAATATCTTTAGCGGCGATATCTTTATGCGCGCTCCGCGCGGCATCCCATTCTTCGTTTTTAATCTTTTGGGCAAACCAACGCAATCCACAATCCAGCCATTTGCGTTTTTGCCGGTAGGTTAAGGTGTCGTATGCCGGAGGCATTCCGGATTCCGGCTTCTTCCCGATTTTCGCAATCGCATCGGCAGCGGCCAACTTGACATCATTGTTGGAGTGATCCAGCCAATCCGCCAGCGCATCCAATGCGGAATCATCCAAGCGGTTGGCGATCGCGGCAATGCAGCGGATTGTAAACAAGTCGGTTCCCGCATGGGCGGCTTTAACGATTGCTTTGGTGGAAATGTGTCCGGGGATTCTCTCCAAACAATAAATGGCTTCTTCTTGATAAGCCGGGTCATGAGCGAATTCGGCGATTTTGGCGACCGAATCTTCATCCGCGATCAATGAAAGAGTCCGCAGCGCGAACACTTTTACTTTGCGTTCGTCATGGTCTAACAGCTTCACCAGTTCCGCTTCCACGGCTTCGGCTTTTTCGGTGCCGAGATCTTTGCCGACGGAATGTGTCATCCGTTCCAATGCCCCTTCCGCCGCTTTCACTACGCCGGGGCTATCCGATAACAATAACTCCGCGATCATGGGGATTACTTTTGGATTGAGATTGCCGGCTGAATTCCAGGTTTCGTAACGAACTTCCGGATCTTCATCCTGCAAATTTTCAACAAACTCTTTGCCCTGTTTTTCCCACTCCAGGTGTCCGGCGGCTTGCGTATTGGATGCGAGAGTGGCAGCCGCTGCTATTGCCGCGCCGGATTTGATATAATCGAAACGGTTTTGTTTGATTTCGTTCATTGTGTTTCCTCCTTATAGGTTATAAATTCCGCGGCCGGGGCGGTGCAGCATGCGTTGGGCTTCGTCGTCTTTTTTAATGGTCCATGTCTTGTGATCCCAATCCAAATCACGCTGCAAAGTGAACGCGATATTGCCTAAAATACACAGCGCCGCTGTCTTTACACCCGCTTCAATATGCATAACTGGCTTTTCGCGCGTACGGATACAGTTCTCAAAGTTCTCGCGGTGGCCCGGGCTGTGAAAGACCTCCACACCATCGGCGGGCGGTTCGTAGTCTTTGGCTTTCTGCTCGGTATCGGTATGGGGGGTATCGCCGTAGGTGATGATCAAGTTGCCCTGATCGCCGATATAGTTTGCCCCATAAGACCCGCGAACCCATTCAAAGCCTTCTTCGTGCGCTTCACCCGGCTGCGCCCAAACCAGTTTGAAATCCGGGTTCTTAAAATGATACGCGATTTCCATATGCACGCCCGAATCATACATACCGTCATACGGCGGGCGTCCGCTGATGTATTCCACTTTCACCGGGCCGGAATCGTCGGCTTCCATCACCCAGGTGGCAACACTCATGACGTGCGCGCCCCGGTCACGAATTTGCCCGCCGCCGGAAAACATCATCCAACGGAACGAACCGTGTGTGCGCTTGGGGTTGTACGGAATCTCACGCGCCGGACCGATCCATTTGTCGTATTCCAACGTTTCGGGTGGATCTTCATTCGGTGTCCAGTCGCCGGATGGGCTGGGGTAGTGCCAGCAACGGATTTCACTCACTTTCCCGATCTGTCCGTTGACAATATAGCGCTTGCCGTAATAGGCCCCTTCTTGCGAACGTCCTTGCGAGCCGATCTGCACCACACGGGCATAACGCTTGGCGGCTTCGATCATCGCCATGCCTTCTTTGATGGTTTTACAAGCGGGCTTTTCGCAGTACACATCCAGCCCGGCTTCACAGGCATGAACGGTATGCAATGCGTGCCAGTGATCCGGCGAAGCAATAAAGACCGCGTCGATATCTTTGTTTTCCAATAGATCGCGGTAATCGGTGTACAATTTGGGGTTGCCGCGGGCGCGTTCGGCCGCTTTCTTTAAGCGGTTTTCATCAATATCACATAATGCGATGGATGTGCCGTTGGGACGAACAAATCCGCCGCCCCTACCACCGATACCGATATGGCCAAACAGCAACTCATCGCTGGGAGCGGTGCGGCTGGGCGATGGAATGACTTTGTTGGGAACCAATGTTAACGCCGTAACGCCCGCTGTAGTTCCAACAAACGAGCGCCGTGAAATCGTATTCTTTTGACTCATCTACCTTTCTCCTTCTTAAAGTTCATATACACAAAACGATTAATTAACAGATTACCATATCCTTTTATTCCATGTTAGGTTCAGGGGCAGGGAAAATGCACTGATTCAATCAAGATACAATACCATTTTCAAATAGAAAAATTTACTATGAATGATGGAACGGAAAATTGTATTCATAATAGTGCAGGCATCTTGCCTGCAAAAGCCTTAGTCTCCCCTAAAGTTAATGTCTCCCCCAAAGCATTTGGGGGAGATGTCCGACGCAAGGAGGACAGAGGGGGCGCGAAGAGAACCATAAACCATAAAGATTCATCCTGTTTTAAAGAAGTTTTTTCCTTGGCAATCAAACGAAGCAATCGGTTAAGCTGGTTTGATTTTCGTGAACAATCCAAATTGGATATGGTATATTTCTATTGCTTTTGCACATATATCCACTCTATCTTATCCATATTTCAATTGGAGAAAAACAATGCCGTTTACCATTGATCAAATCTACGAAGAAGCCATGCAACTGCCGGATGAATCCAAAGAGCGGTTGATGGAATAACTGATGGAATCGATGATCTCAGAAGAAGAAACTTAAGAGCATCTAGCGATTGTGAATAAACGGCGGGAAGAAGTTTTGAGTGGAAAAGTTCAGTTTGTTGACGGTGATATAGCCTGGCAAAAAGCTCGTGAGATTATAGATGTTTAATGAGTTCATCAACGGAAATACCTGCTTGCTTAATGATAGAATGTAATGTACCGCGATCGATTGTTTTATGGTCGGGAACAACTACCTGATGAAATGGATCATCCTTTCGCATAATCATGTGGCTTCCGTGCTGTCGTTTGATATAGAAATCCAGCCTTTTGAGGGCTTTGACACATTCATTACCGGATATTACGGGTAATTTACTCATACTTCAAGCAATTCGGCTTCGAAGCGTTCATCAGGAACAGGCAACTGGTCTTCTTGCAAAGCTAGAATGTAACCTTCAATCGCTTCTTTAATATTATCAATAGCAGATTCTTTTGTTTTACCCTGCGAAACACATCCTGGTAAACTTGGACATTCCGCCACCCAAAAACCATCTTCACCTGGATAGATTATAACTTGTCTCATTGGTTTTCCTTGTTTTCAATAGAATAGTATTGCGTTTTACATTATATAATATTCTAATTACAATTACAGTAACTTATTGTAGATAGGTATCTAAATCCAGGCATGGAAGGGGGAATTTCTCTTCAAGCGTCTAATCTCTTACTATTTCTCAATTCAAATACTCATACAGCGTATTCCGCTTTTTCGGCGTAAACCCCGCATCCACAATCAGCTTGCATACCTCTTTCTCGTTGCTGCAATGGTGCGCCCCGGTGGCGGCGACGACGTTTTCTTCCATCATGGTGCCGCCCATATCGTTGCAGCCGTAAAATAGCGAAATCTGCCCCACCTGCTTGCCCTGCGTAATGAACGAGGCCTGGTGGTTGACGATGTTATCCAAAAACAAGCGCGCGACCGCCGTGGTGCGCAGATATTCCGCCGCGCCCACTTCCGAAACATGCTCCATCTGGGTGTTGCTGCTTTGAAAGGTCCACGAGATAAAGGCGGTAAATCCCCCGGTGCGGTCTTGCAGTTCGCGCAGGTGGTTGATGTGCTCAATGCGCTCTTCCAGCGTTTCCACATGGCCGAACATCATGGTCGCCGAGGAACGGATGCCGAGATTGTGCGCTTCTTCATGCACATCTAGCCATTCCTGCGTAGTACACTTACCGCGGGTAATTTCTTTCCGCACCCGGTCACTGAGGATTTCCGCCCCGCCGCCGGGGATGGTATCCAGCCCGGCATCCTTCAACGCGGAAAGAATATCCCGCACCGGCATCTTGTTGATCTTTGCAAACACCACAATCTCCGGTGCGGAGAACGAATGCCACGAAATCGTGGGGAACTTGCTCTTCAACCGCGAAAGCATCTCGCAATACCAATCCAGTTTTAAACGGGGATGCATGCCGCCCTGCAATAGAATTTCCGTACCGCCCGCATCGACCACTTCCTGCACCTTTTGATCAAGTTCTTCATCCGTGAGAACATAACCCTCTTCATCCTTGATGGTGCGGTAAAAGGCGCAAAAATCGCACACCGCGGCGCAGATGTTGGTGTAGTTGATGTTACGGTTCACCACATACGATACCACTTCGGGTTCGGCAATGGTCATACGGGCTTCATGGGCGCGGCTGCCAAGATCATTGATGTCTCCGTGTTTCAAAAGTTCGAGCGCGTCATCGCAACTCAGGCGGCTGTTGGGCTGAATCATTTTGTTGTCCCTGGATTTGTTGAATTTGTTCACGTACCCGGTTTTGCGTATGTATAGCGGCTTTTTGCAATAAAGCCAGTGCTTCTTCTTTCTCATTCTTAAAGGTGGAGTTTTGCAGGGCAAGGCTGAATCGAATCACGGCATCTTTCAAGTTTCCGTCATTCAGCAACGCTTTTCCGTTGATGATATTGGCTTCACGGTGCCAGGGGCGGAATTGTAGCAATTGTTTGCTCCACACAATCTGATCCGTTGTCGAATCTTCAATTATGGCCGCTGATAACATCCCGGAGATGGCC
This sequence comes from uncultured bacterium, assembly GCA_964449065.1. GTDB lineage: Bacteria > Hinthialibacterota > Hinthialibacteria > Hinthialibacterales > Hinthialibacteraceae > CAYVAZ01. The sequence goes on along the minus strand of CAYVAZ010000041.1, from coordinate 8,330 downwards.
TCCGGAGAGTGAGGGGTTTCTTCAAGCACACGCTGATAAATGATTTTGGCGGTTGCCGTGTCTCCGGTTTCAAACACACGGCTTGCAAGTTCATTCAGTTCAGCAGGGCTTTTTCCGCATGAAACACAAAAAGATAAAAGAAACAGAATAAATATATGGAGCGGATTAATACGCGTTTTTGAAAGACCAAAGCGTCTTCCACATAATTTTGAGGTCCAACAGGACCGACCAATTTTTAACATAATACAAATCATATTCGGTACGCTCATCCACGGGGGTGTCACCGCGCAGGCCATGAACCTGCGCCCATCCAGTGATCCCGGTCTTGACCATGTGACGCCGCATATAAAGTGGAATCTGATCTTTAAATTTATCCACAAAGTACGGGCGCTCAGGCCGGGGGCCCACAATACTCATATCCCCTTTTAAAACATTAATGAACTGCGGCAGTTCATCCAAATTATACTTACGGATGAAACGCCCGAAACGGGTCGTGCGCGGATCGTTCGCTGTCGCCCACACCGGGCCGGAATTCGCTTCCGCGTCGTTCACCATCGAACGCAGCTTATATATGCGAAACTTCTTTCCATTATTGCTGATTCGTTCCTGCACATAAAAGATGTTGCCGGAAGAATCCAGACGCACCAAAATCGCAAGCAAGGCTATAATCGGAAACGAGATCACAATCGCCATCAATGAAATGACGATATCCATTCCGCGTTTGATAATCATGCCGGTACTGTTCAGGTTGGTCTCTTCAAACACGATGCTGGGCAGCATATCAATCTCTTCCACGCTAACTTTGGTGGATACATGATCAAACAGTTCCGGAACCACTTGGCACATCTTTTTTTTCTCTTTGCAGGTATCCATGACGTTCAGTATTACCCGGTGATCTTCCGGGGGCATCGCAATGATCACATGATCGATATCCTCCCGGTTCAATACCGCGTCCAAACGGTCGATCGGGGCAAGGCACGGAAGATAAGGATTCTCCGCCAACGAGGGACTTTCAGTCGATACATAACCGATGATTTGGTACTGCGAACCATGATATTCATGCAGTTTTTCTAAAATTTCACTACACCTGTAATCCGGCCCGATCAGAATGGTCTTTTGAAATCCGATTCCGTGGCGGATCATAAAAAACTGCGCTTGCTTCAATAAATCCCTCACCAACAGGATACCGAAGCAGGATAATGGAATCGCCATGGCAATGGTCAATCGTGAAAACGAAAATTGACGGTAGTTAAACAAGAGCGCCATCACAAAGATATAGGTCACAATGATCGCGATAATCATCGTAATCGAATGCGCGTTCCGGTCCAAGCCAATTCGCCGCTGATACAATCCGAAGCGTTCAAATACAAAAACCGCCATGGCCGCAACCAAAAACGCAAGGCATACATAGTTGAATAACACCGGGATATATGGCGGGTCAGGAGGAGGATAATAGATAAATAATGGAGAATAAAACCGAACGGAATAGGCCAACAAACACGAACCCACCATCACCGCGATATCCGTTATAAACAATATCAACAAAGGAATAACGAATTGATCGCGAACGATTGGAGGATTGGTGTCACGAAAATACGGAAACGTTCTATACCACTCTGTCATGACGATAAAATATCCCAAGTCTTTGAATTAAAAAAAAATTTTTACTATCCCAAAATGATTGAATACATTCTAGTTAATTTCTTGAGAATTACAAGAACAATAATTTGTTTGTGAATTCGATTTAATTATAGTTACAAACCATGAAAATTGTCAATCAAATTATGAAATAAATCATTTTAGAGTCAAACCCACATTCGCAAAGTGATTGAGCCAAAAAGGGTGCATATCATCTCTCTCAATAAAAAAGAGATTGTTCCACAGAAGCAATAAGATTGAAGTGCATTGGCAGCCTATCGATCCCCCCCCCTAGCAAAATACTATAGACTAAGGGAAATCAACCTGAAAAACAACACATTGTCTCCCCCAAAGCATTTGGGGGAGATGTCCGACGTCAGGAGGACAGAGGGGGCTGCGTCCGCGTATGATAACAACCAGGTAGCACCAGCTCCCAGCCGGTATATGAATACACACCCCAGGAGGGCGAAACTCCCGCCGAGCCAGCAGCACGCTTTCCTACCTGATAATCCATAATCCTAAAAAAAAGCAGTTGTTATTGAAAAGCATGCCATAACTTTTTATATAATATAATTATGAAATGCGGAGCAGTTGAAAAATAATCACCAAAAGGGTGAGAGCGGTCAATCGTAGAATTTCTTGAATTCGTTGGACTTATCACTCGTCACTTGTCACGAATCACTGTTTTTAGGATAATAAAATCAGTATGAAACCCTAACAAATGGAAATACCCACGCTGTTATTCACTCTCTGTCATTGCAGTGTTGATAAACGGTTTTTGCTATTTCAGCAAAAAAACAATATTTTTCTTGACCTGATATATAACTTTATGTATAATCCATGAGAGAACAAAATTTACTCACTTAGGAAGGATTCATTTCATGACATTCTTAAAGAAAAAACCGGTTTATCTTGCATTACTTCTTGGTTTAGTTGCAATATCTAGTTTTGCTGTGTCCTACAACGTTTTAACGTCATCTCAATTGACCAATGCGCCTTCAGTTGACTGTACCGCTTCCACCAAGGCCGCGGTATTGGGTGGAAGCTGCTGTTCATCAGAGGCTGAAGCCAAGGCTATTCAAACTGCTGTAGCCGACACCGAAGCCTGTTCACTAGAAAAAGCCGCTGCATGTGGTGTAACCGCTCAAACCGTGGCCGCGAAAGAAGAAACGGCTGGCTCCTGCTGTGCAACGATGGATGCACAAGTAGCACAAGCTGCCTGTTCATTCGAAAAAACAACTAATTCAGCGGATACATCTGATACCTCTCAAACCAAAGTTGCGGCAGCACAATAATCTATCCCATCCACAATCAATCCTGTCTACAAAACAAAATGGCGAAGTCTTTCAGGCTTCGCCATTTTAACAGGAAAATCTTAATTGTACCGATTCAATTTATCTTTATTGTGAAAAAACCGCTATTTTTTTCAAGATCATACCATTTGCAATTTGGACTGTAACGTTATCGCGGCGATAAGCATCAGCGAAAGAACGGCTTAGCGGTTTTCTTACTCTACAATCCTAAACAGAATTGGTATAAATACCCATATCGTATAATGGAAAAGTTTTCTTCGATTTCACAATAATTCCTCTAAATTTTCACCAATTAAGGAACGTTTTTCCTTGAACAACGTTTTTAAGATTTAAGTATAGTGTCAAACAAAAAATGGCGGCTGGCTATCCGCTGTTTCCCCCTTTTTCAGAGGGCTAGGGGGGATCGATACCCGTCAATAAATCGTTGACGCTTTAGTAGTTAAAATATCATGTTGGGAATCACCCACATATAATCGTTAGGTGGTTCCAATCGTTCTATTGATTTTTTGTGCTATTCAGTGCATAATTTTAAAACAGATCAATATTTTAGTTTGAGGAATTGGTATGATATTGAATCGTCATTATTTGTTGTTTTGTTTTTTTCTTTTGGTTTCGATTTGCTTGCCTCTATTTCTTTTGGCCAATACATCTGCGGCAAATGAAGAACCCGCCCGAACCCGCACCGGCCTGCAAGCGCTATATGATTTCAGCAGCGGCGATGGAGATATCGTCAAAGACCGTTCTGAAATCGGCCAGCCGCTTGATCTCATAATCGAAGACGAAGATCAGGTCCACCGCACCAAAGGTTCTCTCGAAGTCCGCGGAGAAACCCTCATCCGCTCAGAAGCCCCCCCCACAAAAATCATCAAATCTGTACAATGGACTGGCGAAATAACGATCGAAGCATGGATACGCCCCGCCTTCACCACACTCGAAGGCCCCGCACGGATCGTCACCTTTTCCAAAAACAGCAGCCAGCGCAACTTCACCCTCGGCCAGGATGGCGATCAATACGATTTCCGCTTGCGCACCACCGCGACCAGCGGCAACGGCATCCCTTCAATCCATTCGGATGATGAACCTTTCTCAACCGAACTCACTCACGTCGTTTACACCCGCGACCGTGATGGCCGCGCTCGACTCTATATTAATGGCAACTTGGTTGAAGAAGACACCATCTCCGGCAGCACCATGAATTGGGATGCTTCCCACACACTCGCCCTCGCCAACGAAATCGGTAAAGGCCGCCCTTGGTTAGGAACCTATTACCTCATCGCCATCTACAATCGCGATCTATTGCCCAACGAAGTAGAAGCACACTTCAACGCGGGCCACAATCCCAAAATCGAATACGAGCAATTGGCAAGTGGAAGTGACTTCAGCACACATCCGTTCGAAACCGAAATCGCCCCCATCATCATGGCCCGCTGTATCGAATGTCACGACGCTTCCACCAAAAAAGGCGGGCTTGATTTATCCACCAAAACGATGGCTTTCACGGGAGGAAACAACGGCTCCCCCATCGTTCCCGGCAAGCCGCAAGAAAGCATGTTTTGGACGATGGTCGATCAAGGCGTTATGCCGCTTGGCCGCACCCCCTTACCCAAACAAGAAAAAAACGCGATTAAAGAATGGATCGCCAACGGCGCCGAATGGACGATGGAAACCCTCGAACCCGCCACACTCGCGCACGGTTCTTCCACTCAAGATATCTGGATTCAGCGGCTCACCGTACCCGAATACATTGAAGCGGTTCGCAGTCTCGTCGGCGTCGATATAGCGAAAGAAGCACACGAACTTCTCCCTAAAGACCTCCGCGCGGACGGCTTCAGCAATACCGCCTATAACCTCAACATCGATCTCAAACACGTTGAAGCCTATTCCAAGTTGGCCGAAATTATTGTCAGCAAAATGGATGTCATCGAATTTGCGTCAACATACTCCAACAGCAAACGTCTCACCGATGACAATATGCGCGGCCTCATCGCCAAAATGGGAAAATTTCTCTTGCGCGGTCCGCTTGAAGAATACGAAATCAACATCTACCGCGGCATCTCTACGACCGCGGCCAGCGCGGGCAAAGATTTCAAAGACGCGGTTCGCTTCGTTCTTGAAGCCATGCTGCAATCCCCTCGCTTCATCTACCGTATTGAAAACCAGCGCGGTGACGGTGGTCTTTGGCCTATCGGTGAATATGAACTCGCCTCCCGCCTCAGTTACATCCTTTGGGGAGCGCCGCCCGATGACGAACTCATGCGCGCCGCCGAAGCAGGCGAACTCTACACCCGCGAAGGGGTCAAAGCCCAAGTCAACCGCATGATGTACGACCGGCGCACCGTCAAACGGTCCCAACAATTCATCGCCGAGTGGCTGAACCTAAACCGCTTGGAAAATCTACGCCCCAACAAAGACAAATTTCCCGAGTGGAAACCGGAAATAGCGGATGACATGCGTGATGAAACCATCGCCTTCTTCACCGATATCGTTTGGAAACAAAACCGTCCTCTCACCGACCTGCTCGACGCTCAAGTGACTTATGTAACCGCCCGCTTGGCCGAGCACTACGGTATGGAACCCAAACAAGACGGTCTCACTCGTTATGATCTTAAACCTGTTCCTTCTCGTGGAGGATTACTCACGCAAGGCAGCATCCTCACCGTCGGAGGAGATGAAGCCTCGATGGTCACCCGCGGCCTGTTTGTTTTACATGATCTTCTTCGTGGTTCCGTCAGCGATCCGCCCCCTTGCGTGGATACCACACCCGTCCCCACCAAACCGGGACTGACCAACCGCGGCATTGCCGAACAGCGCATCGCCAACCCGCAATGCGGCGGCTGCCACAGCAAGTTTGAACCACTCGCGTTCGGACTCGAAAAATTCGACGGTCTCGGTACATATCATGAAGCCGACGAACACGGCAACGAACTCCGTGATGACGGTGAAGTCGTCTTCCCCGCTAGTGGAGACGTCGTGGAGTATGACACCGCCGAAGAACTCATGCGTATCCTCGCAGGCAGCGGCCGCGTAGCGGAAACCATTACCTGGAAACTCGCGCAATTTTCCTTAGGGCGCCCCTTAAGCAATGAAGATACCCCCATCCTAAAAGAAGTGCACCAAACCGCCCAAGACCAAGGCGGCACCTACATCGATACCATCACCGCCATCGTCATGAGTGATCTCGTCCAAAAAATCAAAACGGAGGCATACAATTAAGGTATAAAACACAGGCTTTATAGGGGGCAATGTCATTGATTTAAGGATTTAGCCTGAAAAAGCAACGCCTTTTCTCCCCCCAAGTTTGGGGAGACACAGAAGGAGTTGTGACCCCGTATTACAAAAACAAATACGTTGAAGAGTGCTAAGTCAATGATATTGTTATCAGGGGGGGTGCATCGGCTTCCAACTGGTGAATCAATCCCCATTTTACATATAGGAATTGGCTGATTTCCATCAGCTTACCAAACATAACCTGAGGCAACGACCCAGAGAACGTTCGAAAAAATAATGAAATTCGGGAGTGAAAATATGAAAAACATCCATCTCATCAAAAAACAACCCGCGCTCAACCGCAGAACCCTGCTGAAAGGCCTTGGAGGAATCGCAATCGGTTTGCCCCTCCTGGAAGAAATGCGAATCACGAATGCCGCCGCCGCGGCTGCCTCGCAAGGCGATGTACCGGTAAGAGCATTCAATATATTCTTTGGCCTCGGCATTCCCGCTCCCTTGCAAACCGAAGGCTTTGAAGGCGTGCTGGAACCGCTCAAACCGCTTAGCCATAAGCTGTTGATCATGCGCAATATCGACCAAATCCGCTGCGATGAAAAAGGCATCAACGCCCACTTCGACGGCGCGTCTGGAGCCTTCACCGCCGAGCCGCCTGACGGAGAAGCCAAGTCCGGCGGCCCTTCCATCGATCAAGTGGTCCGCCAAACCCATTACCCGGATGGCCTTCCCCCCGGCATGGTACCCACTCTTGTCGGCGGCACCTTCTTCCGCCGCAGCCGCATCAGCCGTTATGTTCACAGTTACAATATTGATGGCACCGTTGCCGCCACCATGCAGGAAAGACCCCGCGATCTCTTTGACCGTGTATTCGGTTCGCTTGCCGTTCCCGATGGGGTTAGCGAAGAAAACGTGCGCCTCAAACGCAGTGTGCTCGATTCCGTTGTGAACCAATACCGCTTCTACACCGGAGCCTACTCACCGCTGGGAACCGCATCCAAAGCCCGTGTTTCCGAACACCTCGACCGCATCCGCGAATTCGAACAGCGTGCCTATGAAATGAAAGCAAAACACCCCGACGCGCCCGAACTGCCCCCGTACTCTGTTATCGAACATGGCGGCGAAGCCGACCCGGGCGGTGAAGGCATTGACATTACCCTGAAAGAACTCGTTGACGAATGGCGCCTCATGGCAGACCTCTATGCTCTCGCGATCAAAATGGACCGCGTTCGTTTCGGCGCGTTAACCTTCCTGGCGGCAGGCGAGCGCATCCGCTTAACCGGAGACTATGAGTACAATGGCAAAAAAATATTCACGTTTGACGATGCCGCGCAGCTCAACGCCACCGGCTCCAAAGGTTGCAGTCACGAGTGGTGGCACAAGTTCAATCCCAAAAAGCGCAACGAACAACTCCGTGCCCACGCCCACATGAAGATGCGCGAAGTCGCTCATTTTCTCCACCGCCTGGATGATAAAGACGCAGTTGAGAGCAATGGCAAAACCATTCTTGAAAACGCGCTCATTACCATCTCCACCGAATCCGGTGACGGCCGCCATAACGATTCCAAGCGCGAACTCTCCGGGGTGTTCCACGCGATGACCGGGGCAAACGGACGCTTTAAAACCGGCAGCATCATTGATGTCGGGCACGAAGGCATCGATGTTTACAACTCCATCCTCACCGGCATGGGAGCCAAACAAAAACTCGGCCCCGCCGACCGTGATCCAACTCAAGTCGATATGATCCGCACTTGAGTTTTTGGGACGAACCTTGAGTAGCGTTTCCTCCCTTGCCATGGCTGCTCTTATACCAAGTGCCTATAAAAATGAGGGATCTTTCACGTAATACCTTTTCAAAAAAATAATACGAGTTCAAATAAATGATGATGAAACAATACTCTTCCCCCAATGGAATGGGGGAGGCTGGGTAGGGGTTAATTGGTTGGTGATTTCAACTTTGACGAACCTTGTTTCTTGTAGGGAGAATCAAAGACGATCTCTTTCTATCTACGCAAACCTGAACCGCTCTAACAACATTCTTTTTGCAGATTGGTATGATTCAACCTAAAAAAAGCAGTTGATATTGAAAAGTATGCCATAATTTTTTGAATATAATAGAATTATGAAATGCGGAGCAGTTGAAAAATAATCACCAAA